>NZ_JAGN01000016.1 GCF_000526675.1 Atopobacter phocae ATCC BAA-285 | reverse complement strand
CATATAAAGTCCTCCTGGGTAGGTTTTCTGGTAAAAACATTGTACCGTAAAAGGAGCTTTATATGGCCTTTTATCTTTTACACAATTATATGGACTTTATCCGTTCATTCATTTAGTAAGTCAATTCAATCATTAAATAATATTAAGCATTTCCATTTACTTTTAATATATATCCAATTTTTTTGACTTGTTCACCTTTTTTAAAGTTATTTTTATCTCATGAAAAATTGATATATTTTCCGGTTTAACCAAAAAAGCATCACTAGTTTTCACCAGTGATGCGTTAACGGAAGGATTGATTCCTTCCTAATTATTTAATCAAATCTAATTCGAGTCGATTTTTTTGAGTTTCTAAATCTAATAAAATTAAATGAATAACATGACGTAAGCGTCGCACAATCGGTTCGATTATTAGGTGAGACACTTGTTCATTGACTTGTTCTTTAATTTCATTGATTAACGGCCAGAAGTTCTCACTCGTTTTGTAATCTGTCACCAAGTGAGCTTGCAGATCAATTAAATCTTCGATTTCTGAATCGAAACTAATTAAAGCTTGTGTCAACTCAAATAAACTTAACTCTATTTGATCAAAAAAATGAACGATTTGTTCTTCGCCTTTCAACGCTTTTTTACCGAGACGATGAATAATTTTGAGTAGCTGTTCTACTTCATCTTCAGCAGTAGCTCCCACACGAATCGCTTCATAGTAATTACGTAAGATGACGATATCCCGACTCATTTGTTCGAATCCTTCATCTCCTACTTGCGCGTCATTTTCAATTAATTGCTCACGAATTCGATTTTGTCGATTTTGTAATTGATCATAACGATTGAGCAATTGACGATAATTAGTGGATAAATGATCAATTCCTCGACGCATTTCAATTAAGTGTTGAGACATTTCAACCGGCTCATTCGCTCGTTTGCTGCGCTTGCCCGCTTTTTGTGCAGCGATACGTCGCTCTCTTAAACGTTTTAAGCGATATACTTCAATTTGTCGTTCAATTTTCGTCCGAACAGATTGAATGGTTTGATTTAAGGTTTGTAAGTCAAAGACATTTTTTTCGTATTCTTCTTTTAAATGCTTCATTCGTTGTCCTAGTTTAGTTGCCAGAAGCTTCCACTGCAGCTTTCAATTGGTCTGCTAAACGTTCGATTTCGATAATGTCTTCTTCTTCTGGGTTCAAGTTAACCATAACCATGTCCCCACCTTTTGTTGCACCTGTTTTGGCCAATTGTTCGTCGAAATCAATAACCGATTGACAGAATTTTTCGTAAAATGTATCGCCTGACCCAACCGCTGCATATAACTTACCTGTTAAATCGATTTCTGCTAAATCTTCATATAAATCAACGATTTCGTCTGGTAAATCTCCATCTGTTCCATACGTATATGTTCCTACGATACAGATATCATAATCTAAGAAGTCGTCTCCCATTGCTTGCGATGAGTTATCCATATCGACTTCAATGCCGCGTTCTTCTAATGCATCAGCTAAAATATCACAAATTTCTTCTGTATTTCCTGTTAAACTTGCATAAATAATCAATGCTTTTGCCATGTGATCACTCCTCATTAACTTGTTTTTTAATGGTTTGTATATCTTGTAGTAATTGATCGATTTGTTTTTGTTGTTCGTTGACTTGTTGTTTCAGTTGCTTCACTTCTTGCTGGTGAATGGTTTCCATTCGTCGATTGGGACGTGCAGTTTCATCATTAAACAAACTCACGACATAAATCAACGTGAAAAAGAAGAAAATCATTACGCCTAACATCACCCAGCTATTATACTTTAACTTTTTTTCAACGGTTTGCTGAAGAGCGGCTAATTCTTCTGGTTTAATGGGTTTCAATCCATCCAATAAATGTGATCGCTTCTTAGGCTCCATGTCACGCTCCTTGTCTAAGCTTATGCCCAGTCTCCGTTACGTAAAATTTGTACTTCTTCTCCGTTTGCGCGAATACCGTAAACATTCATTTCAGCAGATCCAATCATAAAGTCGACGTGTGTGTCAGAACGGTTTAAACCAGCTGCCTCAAGTTCTTCTTGAGTCATATCCACGCCGCCCTCAACACTTGATGCATAGGCTGATCCAAGTGCTAAATGGTTTGATGCATTTTCATCGAATAATGTATTGAAGAAAATAATACCACTTTGTGAAATTGGTGATGGATCTGGAACTAAGGCTACTTCACCTAAGCATTCCGCGCCTTTATTTTCTTCTACTAAACGTTTAATCGTTTCTTCGCCTTTTTTAGCCGTTACATTTACCACTTTTCCATCTTTAAATTCAAAGACCATGTCTTCAATGACATTGCCCGCGTAACTTAATGGTTTAGTGCTAGCAACATATCCTTCTGCCCGACGGAAATCAGGCGCAGTAAAGACTTCTTCGGTTGGCATATTCGCGATAAAACGTGTGCCTTGACGACTTGTTGAGCCCGCTGCTTCCCACACATGATTTTGTGGTAAACCGACAATAAAGTCTGTTCCTGGCGCTTCATAACGTAAAGCATCAAATTGTTCATCGTTTAACCAAGTTGCTTTTGCTACTAATTGTGCTTCATGCAAGTTCCATGCTTCAATTGGGTCTGGCGTATCAATTCGAACCGTTTTGAAAATTTGTTCCCATAATTTTTCAACGCCGGCTTGTTCGTCTAAATCTGGAAATACTTTTGCTGCCCATTCAGGAGTTGCTGCTGCAGCTACTGTCCAAGCTACTTCGTTAGCTTGTGTTGCCATACGCATTGGCTTCATCGCAATTCCATTGGCTTTCATTGCACGACTTAAGCGATCATGGTCCACACCATTCAATGCATCTGGGTCGCCACCGACAATGCTTAAACGACTTGCTTTCTTCTCTAATAAGTATTCCATTTTTTTGATTGCATGTTCAGGTACATTGACAATCCGTTCCTCCTTTGCGTGTAAGAAGTTTTCGCGTTGACGATGTGAATCGGAGTAATCTACAATTACTTCAGCTGCGCCACGCTCATAGCTGAATCGCGTAATTAGACGTGCTAATTCATAATTGAATACGGGAATGTTCACTGCTACTGTTTCACCTGGTTGAACGTTTAATCCTTTTTCGACTAATACACGTGCATATTTTTCTAATTTATCTTGGAATGTTTCTACCATCATCATTCTCCTATCTTTTCTTTCCGTTATTTCATGTCATTCATTTTACATTTTACCATAATCTGCGTTATTCCAACAGTTATTGTTTTCCGATTGATTGAATCCTTCGTAATCAAGCAAAAACATTTATTTATCGCTTTCATAGAATCACGTGATATAATGATATCGTCTTACTGATCATCAGTTGAGATGTTTCACTTATTCTATCAGAAAGGAGATACGTGATGCATTTATTGGTTGTTAATGATTTACCCGTTTTTGGTCGAGTGGCTGGTTCTGTTAGTTATCCGCTATTCTCTCATATGGGCATTCAGACGTCCTTACTACCTACTTGTTTATTAGAAAGTCATTTAGGCTATACTACGACGCAAGTTTATCCGGTGAACGATTTATTCGAGCACACACTGACGCATGCTAAACAGTTAGAAGTGCCTCCAAATGTTGTTATGACTGGATTATTTCATGATAAGGAACAAATCGATTGTTTAGTACAGTATATTGATGATCAACACCTTCCTTTGTATGTTGATCCAATTATGGGAGATAATGGTCGCTATTATCGTTTTTTTAAAGAACCTTTTGTTTCGCATTTATTACCATTAATTCAACGTGCTCAGCTACTTACACCTAATCTAACGGAAGCCTGTTTTATTGCAGACATCCCATATGATTCAGAACCTGGACATAAATTTTTGAACAAGTTATTCCAGCGTTTATTAGCGATTAATTCAACCGCTACGTGGGTGATTACTGGCGTTCCTTACGCTGAACAATTAATTACATGGGTCATTCGACTTCACCCTGAAACACAAGCGAATGATTTCCAAGCTTATCCTGTGAAGCGATTAGATCGACAAGCAACAGGCATGGGCGATGTTTATGGGCAATTAATTGTCGGTTTAACATTGAATAAACGACCAATTAGCGAGAGCATTCCCTTCGCACAACAATTTATTTCCAAGTCATTGGAACAAACCAATGTACCGTTTGAAGGGTTAGTTTATGAACCCTATTTAACAGATATTCAGACATTCTTATCGACCGATTAGGAGGAACTTGATCAAATGAATAATAAAACTCGTGATTTAACTATTACAGCGGCTTACGCTACTTTAATTTTCTTAGGTATTCAATTTTTCCGTATTCCTATGCCCGCTTTTACTGGAGCACCTTTTGTTCATATCGGTAATGCATTAGTTTTAGCAGGTGCTCTCGTTTTAGGCATGCGTCGTGGAACTGCCGCAGCTGTTATTGGCTTAATTATATTTGATTTATTAAATGGTTATGTTACATCCATTCCACAAGTTGTAATCGAAACATTGGTTGTTATGGCAGTGACTTATTTAGTTTATTATCGTTTACTTCGTGGAGTGCCAACAACTACTAATATTGTGATTACAGGAATTATGGCTGGGTTAGTTAAAATCGTTATTAATTTTGGTGTATATATGTTCAAACAAATGTTCCTTTTAAATGCTCTATTCCAAACCGCTTTAGTTGCATCAATTGGTAGCATGGGTGGCACATTCTTTTCAGCAATTTTCACTGTTGTTTTAACACCTATATTAGTCCCTATTTTCACACGAATTCTTAAACGCATCTAAACATGCATAATAAAAAGCCTAGAGTTCTATCTCTAAGGCTTTTTTTTTATAAAAAACGTTGATGAGCTAACGAGTTCGTATCTCGCTCTCGAATAATATACATAAAGAAAATTAACATGAAATGACTAATTGTAAATAATAAAATTAGTTTAATGTAATTAGGGTCAATTAAAAGAGCTAATTTTTCTAAAATGATATGTGGTCTCGCGAAAATATCCCACGTATTCAAACGGAAAAATCGACCTAACACAATTCCAACACCTGTTAATAAACTCACCATGCTTGAAAAGAACAAGGCCGTTTTAATGGAATAATTATGTCGGAAAGTTTTCCAATATACCATATATAGCGCATGATAACTTAAGTTGGTACTAATTAATACGGCAAATAACAGTGTCAAAAAACGTCCCCATATAAATGAACTGGTCACGTATGTTACACGTTCATTTGCTTGAAAATAGTAATACACATCGTTTTGAAGATGAATCAAATCTGTAATGACATAAAAAGCATTCGGATAGAAAATCAGCCAGACGAAAAAAGTCAAACGACTCTTCCATCCTTTCCAGTTTTCTCGCACAATTAATTGAGCGAGTCCATATGGAATATAGGCTAAAAATATATTCCAAATTAAATAATATTGGGCAATGCCTGTTGATAATCCCACCAGTAAGATCATGATGGTCAACATCCCCATACAAGCAAGAATTAAACGGTTTTGTAACGTACGATTTTGATGACGCATGATGGACCCTTCCTTTGGTTTTCTATAACAATTATTGGGCAATAACTTCTACATTCTACCCGAATGGTGCTACACTTTCAAACAAAACGATAAGCGCTCGTATACCAAAAAAGAGAGGTTTCTTTCCCCCTCTTTTCTTTGCACTTTAATCGGCTTCTTCTATCGTTTCAAACTGGCTGTTATACAAGTCATAGTAGAAACCACCTTGCTCAATTAATTCTTCATGTGTACCTTGTTCGATAATATTCCCCTGATCCATTACTAAAATACGGTCGGCATTTTTAATAGTGGAGAGACGATGGGCAATGACGAAACTCGTGCGATTTCCCATTAGTTGGTCCATCGCTTCTTGAATCAATAGTTCTGTTCGCGTATCAACGCTCGAAGTAGCTTCATCTAAAATTAATATCGGCATATCTGCTAAAATCGCTCGTGCGATCGTCAATAATTGCTTTTGACCTTGACTAATGTTATCACTATTTTCATTCATGACTGTTTGATAACCCTCTGGCAAAGTCCGAATAAAGTGATCCACTCGCGCAGATTTAGCCGCCTGAATCACTTGCTCGTCGGTTGCATTTAAATTACCATAGCGCAAGTTTTCCATAATGGTACCATTGAACAACCACGTATCTTGCATCACCATTCCAAAATATTGGCGAAGCTCGGTTCGTTGAAATGAGCGACTATCCACTCCATCAATTAAAATCCGTCCCTCATCGACATCATAAAATCGAAGTAACAATTTAACAATCGTTGTTTTCCCCGCTCCAGTTGGTCCGACAATCGCAATTTTTTGTCCGGGTTCTACTTGGACATTAAACGACTTAATAATCGGTTCATTCGGTTGATAGCCAAATGATACTTGATCAAATGTCACGGCTCCTTTGGCTTGAGTTGGATCAAATTGACGCGTCCCCTCATCAGCTTCATTAGGTTCTTCTAAAAATTCAAATACTCGTTCTGCTCCTGCCGCCATACTTTGTAGCATGTTACTAATTTGAGCTAACTGTCTAATCGGTTGCGTGAAGTTTCGCATGTACTGAATAAATGCTTGAATCGAACCGACTGTAATCGATCCATTCATCGCTAATACACTTCCTAAAATCACAACAGCCACATATCCCAAGTTAGCAATAAAACTCATTAACGGCATCATCAATCCCGAGAAAAATTGACTCTTCCAAGCCGCATGATACAACTGGTCATTAGCCGATTGGAAAATAACTTCCTGATTGGCTTCTTGATTAAAAGCCTTCACAATTTGTTGACCTGCATATACTTCTTCTACTTGGCCATTAATTTGTCCTAGCCCTTTTTGTTGCGCTTTAAAGTGTTTCTGACTAAACTTCATAATCGTTCCTAAGATTACGACAGATAAAGGTAAAATAATTAACGTAATACCTGTCATTAACGGACTAATTGTTAACATCATAATAACAATTCCGACAATTTGAACCACACTCGATACCGCTTGAGCGACCGAGTTATTCAAAGCTTGAGTAAATGTGTCCATGTCATTTGTAATGCGCGATAAAACTTCGCCAAACGGTTGTTCTTCAAAGTAACTCATCGCCATTCGATTAATTTTTTGACTCATTTCTTTTCGTAAATTATAAACGACCTTTTGAGTAACTTGAGTCATGACTAAGCCTTGCACTAACATCGCGGCACTCGATAAAATATACAGCCCTAACATGATGAGTAGCCAATAACCAATTTGATTAAAATCAATGGCGCCATCATTTCGAACTTTCGCCATTAAACCATTTAACAGCACATCAATGGCGCGACTCAAGATGCGAGGTCCAATAACGAGAAAGACTGTACTTAAAATCGCACTAATCATCACAACAGATAACGCCATTTTATGTGGCCATAAGTACTTTGCTATTTTGATCATCGTTTGTTTAAAATGTTTCGGTTTAGCAGCGACCATTCCGCGAGGTCCTGGACCGTGCATTGGACGAGTCGTTTGTTTTGGATTAGTTGCCATATGTGTCACCGCCTTCCCCTAATTCTTCTTGCGAAAGCTGACTTTCAGCAATTTCACGATAGGTCGTTGATCGAGCGAGTAACTCCTCATGTGTTCCTATCCCGACAATTTCACCTTCATCTAACACGATAATTTTATCTGCCTTCAAAATGGTCGAAATACGCTGTGCGACAATAATAATTGTTCGGTCGCGATAATGTGTTAATAATTCTTGACGCAAACGGCGATCCGTTTGATTATCTAAAGCAGAGAAACTATCATCAAATAATAAAATTTGAGCCTCTTTTGCTAACGCTCGTGCAATCGCAAGACGTTGTTTTTGCCCACCTGAAACATTCGACCCACCTTGCGAAATAGGTGCTTGATAGCCTTCTGGTTTTTCATCAATAAACTCCGTCGCTTGAGCAATCGCTGCTACACGCTCCATCGTCTCATCGCTAATGGTTTCTGGCGCACTAAATTTAATATTCTTTGCAATATCCCCACTAAAGAGAACACCCTTTTGAGGAACGTATCCAATATGAGCGCGTAAATCATGAACATTCATGTCACGAATATCAATTCCATCGATTGTAATTGATCCGTTCGTCACATCATAAAAGCGAACAAGTAAATTTAACAGCGTAGATTTTCCACTACCTGTACTACCAATAATCGCTGTCGTTTCACCTGGTTTTGCTACAAAGTCGATATGAGACAACGCATCCGTTGAAGCCCCTTTGAAACGGAAATCAACGCCATGGAAAGCCATTTCGCCTCGTGGTAAAGCGGGTGTCGCTGTTTTGTCGTTATTAGTAATCGACAATGGTGTTTCTAAGACATCTTCAATTCGTTCCGCAGATACATTCGCTCGTGGAATCATAATGGTTAACATCGTTAAAAACATAAAACTTTGAACCATAATCATTGTATAAGTAATAAACGCCATCATTTGACCCAGCTGCATTTGACCGACGTCAATTTGACCGGCTGCAACCCATACAATTAATGCAATGATCCCATTTGTTACTAAAATCATAAATGGTCCCATCGTTTGCATAAAACGTGTCACAAAAAGTTGGGTTTGCATCAGTTCTTTTGACACCTCATCAAACCGTTCTTCTTCATGTGCTTCACGACTAAAAACACGTATTTCTTCCTGTCCGGTTAAAAATTCCCGACTGACCAAGTTTAATCGATCGATAATTTTTTGCATCTTTCTAAATTTGGGCATTACTAAACCAAATACAACTCCTACAAAAGCGCCGACGATTAATACAGCTACTGCCATCACCCACGTCATCCCCGTATCCGCTCGAAAGGCGTTGACGACACTCCCAATCCCCATAATGGGCGAGAAAAACGCTAACGTCAAAAACATCGTAATCGATACTTGAATTTGTTGAATATCATTCGTTGACCGTGTAATTAAAGAAGCTGTCGAAAATTGATCGAGCTCTGCATTAGAAAAACGTAACACTTTTTGAAATAATTGTTGCCGTTTGTTTCGACCGATTTTGGCACCGACTTGAGCGGCAAAAAAGCCTGCGACAACCGTTGCCAATCCTGCAAGCAAAGTGAACCCCATCATTTTAACCCCAGTTTGAATGAGATAGTTCATTTGCTGTTGGTTCAAATCAACTCCACGATAAACAGCGTCTGCTTTTAACACTTCAATGGCTTGTTGATCGAGCAGTCCTTCTGAAACACCGTCTGTTAAAGCTTGTGCCTCTTTTAATAACGGCGCCAATTGTTCCGGCGAAAAGGTCGATTGATTCGTTCGCTCTAACATGGCTTCAAATGACACGTCTTGTTGCTTCATCATTCCCCCTAAAACGACTAACGGGAGACGAATCGCGTCTTCTAATACGTCCTGTGACTCTTCTGCACTCGTTTTCAATACATACATCGAGTCTTTTACTGAATAAGCTTGAGTCAAACGTTCACGATTCGCATCATCTGAGACGTCTTGAATAAACGTATAAAGTTCACGACTCATTTCACGTGGTACTATCGACTCAATTCCTTGTTGTTGAATGCCTACATCGACCAAGCGACTCGTATAATCCGGTAACGATAATTCACTGAACGCGCGAATGCTTAAACATGCAAAAATTAATAACGCATATTTCCAATACGTGCGAATATATCGAATTAATGTCATTGACGTTCCTCCTCTTTCACTTGAGCTAGTCTGTGCTCTTTATTTTCTACTTACCATGCCTTAGCGAAGGCATGCAAAAAGAGACCTCCGATGAGATCTCTCGTTGATTATTTTTTATGAACGGGCTTAAATTGTTCAACGCCGTCTTTCATAAAATGATATACCGGTTCTTTTAATTCATCATCAAACTCTACAAATAAATCAAATGATTCAAAAAACCATTCGTCGGTTTCTTCGATAAAGTACGGGATATCATTATACCGAACTAAGACGAGTGGGTTGGTTGGTTCAGCTGCTTCAATGGCAATTGAAAACCCTTCATGAATAGCGCTTTCGCCATACACTTTTCCTAAAATACGTACCCCACGTTTTTCATTGATACCCATTTCATCTTCATAAAATTTTTGTGCTGCTGGTACAATTTCTAATTTCATCTCTTCACCTAATTTCTTTGCTTAATTTTTAACGATTTGACGCGGTTTTAATTTGCGTTCAATTTGACCTAATACCCAGTCACTAATAACTGCCATTAAAGCAGTTGGTAAAGCACCTGCCAAAATAATGGCTCCCCCATTTGTCGCGTTAGTGCCTCGCGTAATAATATCTCCTAGTCCACCCGCGCCAACGAATGAACCAATTGCTGTAATCCCGATAGCGACCACTAGCGCATTACGAATTCCGGCCATAATAACTGACAGTGCTAAAGGTAGTTCCACTAAGTAAAGACGTTCCCATGAGGTCATACCTAATCCCTTGCCGACATCTAAAATACCAGGTTCTAAACTGACCATACCTGTATAAGTATTTTTCATAATTGGTAAAAGAGAATATAAGAACACCGTCACCACTACTGTTTTGACACCCAGTCCTAGTCCTAACATAATAATCGACAACATCGCTAATGAAGGAATAGTTTGAATCACATTAGCCATACCAATGACAGTGCTACTCATTTTACGATGACGCGCAATGAATATCCCTAATGGAATACCGACAATTGCAGCAAATAGTACGCCATAAATTGAAATTAAAAAGTGGCGAACAAATTGATCAAATACGTAAGACCCATTTAATTGGAAGTAATGAAGTAACTGACTTCCTGTTGATAAATCACTCATTCACTTGACCTCCTTTAAAATAGTCGTGCACTTCAAGAAATTCTTTGGCCACAACTGCTGGCTCTTTTAAACGATCGTCCACTTCAAAGTTCAATTTTTGCATATCTTCTGTTGAAATTTTTCCGACTAATCGCTCTAACAATTCATCTAATTCTGGATATTTCTTCAATGTTTCTTCTGTAATTAATGGACTTGCATCATACGGCGGGAAGAAATGTAAGTCGTCTTCTAATACGACTAAATCATAACTTTGAATTCGTCCGTCCGTTGAATAACCTAAAACAATATCCATTTGTCCAGCGGCTAATGCGTTGTATACTAGTCCAATTTGCATCGGGTACACTTTGTTAAAATCAAAGCCATACTCTTTAACAAAATCATCATAGCCATCGCCATCACGGCTCATCCATGAACTGTCAACACCTGCTGTTAAATCACCTGCGATGTCTTTTAAGTCACTAATTGTTTTCAAGCCATATTTATCGGCTGTTTCTTTTGTGACCATAAAAGAGTAACTATTCGCAAAGCCAAATGAATCATAATATTTCATGTTATAACGTTCTTTAAACTCTTTTTGAACTAACTCTAATGCTTTTTGTGGATCTTTTTCTGCAGGTAATCCTAATATCCCAGATACATCTGTTCCAGTATAACGTGTTCCAGCGATATCTGCGTCACCACGTTTAATTGCTTCGTGTGTCACGGTTGATGTTCCTAGGTTATTAATAATATCCACTTTGTAGTCTGTTTCATGTTCGATTAATTCTTTAATGATGCCGGCTGTTGTTTGTCCTTCACTCGTGCTTAATGCCGTCACTTTAATTGTATCGGTATTCCCACTAGATAACCCTGGTAACCCACAGCCCACTAGGAATAATGCGATGAAGGATGTCAACATCCATTTACTATATTGTTTCACTCATTTTCCTCCTCTTTATGACTGTGTGATTTGTGGGCTTAAACGATTTTCTAAACGACCTAATAAATAATCTGCTACTAAAGCAAGAATAATAACTGGAATCGTTCCCCCGATAATTAAATCGGTTTTATATAAGTTTAATCCATTAAAAATAAAATCACCTAGTCCACCAGCTCCAATATAAGAAGCAAGTGCTGCCCATGCAATGACGTAAACGGCTGAAAGACGCACGCCTGACATAATGACTGGCAATGCCATTGGTAGTTCCACTTTGAATAGTGATTGTTTGACGGACAATCCCATTCCTTTCGCTGCATCTTTTAATGCACTGGACACATTTTCCATTCCTAAATATGTATTTCTCAAAATTGGTAATAATGAGTAAATGAATAATGCGAGAATAGCAGGTAATTTACCCACTCCAAATAGTGGAATCATTAGCGCTAATAGGGCTAACGATGGTACCGTTTGTAAAATACTTGCGATACCAATCATCCATTTCGCTAATTTAGGCATTCGACTCAATAAAATACCTAAAGGAATTGCCACAATAACTCCTAAACCGAGCGAGATGGCTGAAATGTAAAGATGCTCCCACGTTTTGAATAATAGTTCCATTCCATACTCTTGTAAAAAGCTCATTACTCATTCACCTGCTCTTTTTCGTCTGTTTTTAAAGCTTCAATCGCTTCAGACGGTGCTTCTGTTGTTTCTTCTTCATCTCCCCATATTGAATCGTAAATAACATCCACTAAGGCAGAGCGTGTAATAATTCCTACTAATTTGCGTTCATTGGATACAACTGGTATTAACTTGTAACCTAATTTCAAGATACGGTCCATAACATCACGTAAATATTTATTTTCATTCACAGCGAAAATGTTCGTTGTCATGACATCACTTACTAATGTTTTTTTACGGTATTGTGTATTAATATCATCAATATCTAAGAACCCTGTTAATACACCGTCTGCGTTAGTAATCATTAAACTATCGACACGTTTCTCACGCATTAAACGCAAAGCAGCTTGTAAAGTCGATGTTTCATCAATACTAATTACACTTTCTTTCATCACTTCTTTAACGGTAATCGTTTGACGTTGTGATTCAAGTAATCGTTCTTTTCCGATAAAATCTTCTACGAATTCATTCGCTGGGTTCGTCAAAATTTCTTCTGGCGTACCAACTTGCACAATTTTACCTTCAGACATAATAACAATTCGTGTCGCCAATTTTAACGCTTCATCCATATCATGTGTAACGAAGACGAATGTTTTACCTAGTTCTTCTTGTAATGTTTTTACTAATTGTTGGAGTGCTTCTCTTGTGATAGGATCTAGAGCACCAAATGGCTCATCCATTAAAATGATGTCTTGATCGGCTGCTAAGGCACGCACGACACCAATCCGTTGTTGTTGTCCACCTGATAATTCTGCTGGATAACGATCTAAATAGTCTTCTGGTAATTCAGCTAATCGGATCATTTTCTTCGCAATTTCATCACAGCGTTCTTCATCCCACTTTAATAGTTTAGGCACTAATACAATATTTTCTTTAATAGTCATATGAGGCATTAACCCAATACTTTGAATGACATAACCGATGCTCCGACGTAATTTCACCGGGTCTTGCTTCATAATGTTTTTGCCATCAATTGTAATTTCACCACTTGTAATATCGACCATTCGGTTAATCATCCGCATTGTGGTTGTTTTACCTGATCCACTCGTTCCGATAAAACAGACAAACTCCCCTTTTTCTATTGTTAAATTGAATTTGTCGACAGCTGTAACCCCGCCACGAAACTGTTTCGTTACATCTTTGAATTCTATCATTCTGACACTCCTCATTTAGTCAATCGTTATAATAACGAGATCTTTAGTTGTTTGTTAGTAAAATTTAATGGTTTGTATAAAAAAAACAGTAAATTTAGCCTATTTCTTTTTAAGTTTACCAAAATTACTGTTTTAATTCAATTTTTAACACTTCAGGACTTGCTAGGTATTTGGTTTCACACTATGATAATGGTATCCTAAATAATATCAATGCGTTTAGAAAGAAGGTTTAATATGATCAATTTTCGTTCCGATTACTTAGTGGGCGCTCACCCCAAAATTTTAGAACAATTACTTAGACATAACGATTCGTTGGAATCTGGTTATGGTGATGATCAATATACGCACGCTGCACGTCGTAAAATTAAAGAAGCCGCTAACGCACCAGCTAGTCAAGTATACTTCGTTTCTGGTGGAACGCAAGCTAACTTAGCCACAGTTGATGCATTGACACGTTCGCATGAAGCAGTTATTAGCGCAGATATCGGCCACATTAACACTTTAGAAAGTGGTGCTGTTGAGCGTACAGGACATAAAATTTTAACGGTACCTTCTACTGAAGCGAAAATTACTGCTGAACAAATTGAACATGTTATTCAATCGTATAAACAATCTGCAGGGTTCATGCACCACGCAAAACCTGGTTTAGTTTATTTGACTCATCCGACTGAACTTGGAACATTATACACACGGGATGAACTCCAAGCGATTTCAGCCGTTTGTCAAGCCCATCACTTACCGTTGTTTATTGACGGCGCTCGTTTAGGCTATGCTTTAAATCACTTGTCAGATATTACACTCGCCGATTTAGCTCAATATGCGGATGCTTTTTATATCGGAGGGACCAAATGTGGCGCATTATTTGGTGAAGCCATTGTCTTAAAAAATAAGCAGACCGCACCTGACTTCATTCACTATTTAAAGCAGCATGGTGCCTTATTAGCGAAAAGTCGTGCGCTAGGCGTTCAATTTGATTGGTTATTTACTGACAATCATTACGCTACTATTTGTATGCCAGCTGTTGACCAAGCTCAACGTATTCAACGCGCCTTTCAGTCGGTTGGTATTCCGCTATATATTGACTCACCGACTAATCAACAATTTGTTTGTTTAACTGCAGAACAAAAAGCTTATTTTGATCAGGTATTTATTAGTGAATATATTGGCGAAGGACCAAACGATACGATTATTACTCGTTTTTGTACCAGTTGGTCGACTCGAGAAGAAGATGTGTTAGCTTTAATTGATTATATTCATCAATGGCCGACCACATAACTTATAATGAGCATAAAAAAAGCCGATATCGCTTGATTCAGCGTATCGGCTTTTTGTTTAAATCTTTATTCAACTGTCACAGATTTTGCTAAGTTACGTGGTTTGTCCACATCATAGCCACGTTCAATCGTTGCATAGTAAGCTAATAATTGTGTTGGTAAAATGGTCACTAGCGATTGCAAGGTTGGATGAACATTTTTAATGACATATTGATCCGTTGGTTCGGCATTTGTCTCGTTCGAAATGATTAAGACATGCGCTCCACGACTGGCCACTTCGCTTAAATTGCTTCGTGTTTGTCCTGCTGTATGAGCTTCCGTAATTAACCCAATAACTGGTGTTTCTTCTTCAATTAGTGAGATAGTACCATGTTTTAACTCACCCGCTGCAAATCCTTCTGTTTGAATATACGAAATTTCTTTTAACTTCAATGCACTCTCGATTGATGAGTAATAATCGACTCCGCGTCCAATATAAAAGGCTTTACGTGTAGTCGCTAAGAAATCATGCGCTAATGTTTCAAATTGTTGTTTGTCTTCTAATACAACTTCCATTGCTAAGCTGACCATACTTAATTCATGCGCTAAATCGATTTGTGATGTCGCATCGATAGCTCGTTGGTCACCCACACGCTGCGCTAAAATAGCTAACAATCCTACTTGTGCGGTGTATGCTTTAGTTGACGCAACTGCTACTTCTACTCCTGCATTTAAGTACAGTGCATAAGTTGCTTCACGCGCTAATGTCGACCCGACAACATTTGTTAATGTTAAACTTGGATAGTTCATTTCGTTCGTTTGAACGAGTACTTGACGACTATCAGCCGTTTCACCACTTTGACTTAAGAAAATGAAAAATGGTCGTTCACTAATGATTGGTGGGTAATAAGCAAATTCACTAGCAATATGCACTTCTACTGGAATATGTGTCCATTCTTCAATTAATTTTTTACCGACTAAACCTGCATGATAACTTGTTCCACACCCAATAATATAAATTCGATCGGCTTCCATCATTTGTTCAACAATCGATGCATCAATTGCTGATTCGTTCTCTTTGTTTAAGTAAGTTTCCACTAAACGACGCATCACAATTGGTTGCTCGTCAATTTCTTTTAACATAAAGTATGGATACGTGCCTTTGCCGGCAGCTTCTTGATCAATATTAGCTGTAAATAATTCCGGTGTACGCTCTATTCCATCTAAATTACTAATCTCATACGATGTTGGACGAATAGTTGCAACATCCCCATCTACTAATGCGATAAATTGGTCGGTATACTCAATCATCGCTAAGGCATCACTACATACACCATTAAATCCTTCACCCACTGCTAATAGTAATGGGCTCTTATGCTTAGCAATATACATTTCATCGGTATGTTCACGATCCATTAATAAAACGGCGTATGACCCTTCTAATAATGTCAACGTATGTTTAAATGCTTCAAATACATCTTGAGTCGAAGCAAAATGTTCGACTAATTGGACAATGACTTCTGAATCCGTTTCACTTGTAAAGGTCACATCTTGTAAATACGTTGCTTTTAAGGCAGCCGCATTTTCGATGACTCCGTTATGAACGAGTACGAAACGTTCATTTTGCGACACATGCGGATGTGAATTTGTTAAACTTGCTTTACCGTGAGTGGCCCAACGTGTATGACCAATCCCTGTTTGTGCACGTTGTTCTTGGTTAACTTCTGCTTCTAAATGTTTGATTGGTCCAACAGCTTTCACCACTTGATCAGTTTGATTCATTGAATCGACATAATAAATTCCTGCTGAATCATATCCTCGATATTCTAAACGTTTTAATCCATTTAACAAAACATCAATGGCATCATTTGCTTGACGACCGACTACTCCTACTATTCCACACATACTAAAATCCCTCAACTTTTCTCATTTTATTTTAGTTTCTGCTGCATAATCAACGCTCTGGCCTTCCTCTTGCGATGAAGTTTTCCATTGATTTGTAGAGTGCAGTCCCTAGAGCCATCCGCCGAATGTTCGATCAGCTCTATCCTCGTCATCTTCGTTACTACTTGAAGATCTGGCGCTATCCTTTAATCGTTCACAATCCTCCTTGAATTTACTTTCAGAAACTCCATTCATTTTAACTGGAGTATTCGTTACGGTCAACCTTTTTCACTTCATATTAATCAAAAATTATATACCCCCTTTTTCAAAAGACTATTAATCGTATAAAAAGCTGATTAAACAAACAATGAAATCGCTTGATAAAAATAGCGTTTTGTATAATATAGTAAGTATATGCATTATATTTTGAAATTACTTTCAAGTTATTTCAAGGAGGTTGCTATGTTATCTACTTATGATTTTAAGACCATTTGGCATTGGGAAGAATACCTTTTTCAAGTCAAACATCAAATCGTCCCTTTGTCGGATTACTCGATTCGTCAAATGTATCAACCTTTAAGTCAAATGTTGCTGCATGTTTTACAACGACTTCCAATGACTAACGATAATCAACCAATCATTTCCTACACTCATTGGCTCGATACTTATACGAATCAAGCCTTATCGTCAATGATTTTACCTTTATCAATGACGAGTACACAGTGGTACGATTTAGAGCAACAAACAGCACGAATGCATCAAGCGTTGATGAACAATCGTCCTTCGATTCTTCATCATAAAGTCATCTTTATGAATCAAGCGATCACTTGTCCGATTATGTATGAAGGCCCCCATACCACTTGGGTTATTTTACCAATCAATTGGGAACCCATTGAATTTTATTATGCTTATTTAATTCGTCAATACTTAAATAGCGCTTCTTCTTATGAGACGTCATCTGTACCACTTTTACTTAAAACAGCGATAACCTATTTTGACCAACCGAGTGATTTCATGGTACATTATTTTATTAATGACTTGATCGGTCGACACCTTATCACACCTCTAAAATCCAATAAATCCACATTAAATAATGAGAGGCGATGGAATAAATCACACGACTTATTCCATCAACTCAAAAAAGACAACGCCTTTCTCTCATATTTAATCAACTGTCCCCCACCCACTTCAGCTGAATTAAATTGGCATTTGATCACTCCTTGTTTTTAAATCAAAAAAGACGCCCACAATAAACGGGGCGTCTTTTAATTCGTTAATTAATTATTCAGTTGCGTCTAGTCCTAGACGAGCTTGATACATCCAGATGTGTTTATCGAAGGATGTTTTGTAGCCAATGTATAAGTCCTCTGTTACAGAGTCACCTAATTCTCCACTTAATTCAATCGCTTCTTCGAAATGTTTAGTAAATAGACGTAAGTCTTCTACAATTTCACGTAACATTTCTTTGTCTGATTTTTCTACATAAGGAGCTTCTGAAATAATTGATTCTTCTAAATATTTAGCCATCATACCGTAAGGCTTACCGTCTAACATCATTAAACGTTCAGCAATTTCATCGTAATGAGCAGTTACTTCATCGTATAATGTTTCAAAGGCTTCATGTAATGCTAAGAAGTTTGGACCTTTCACATAAAAATGATGTTGATGTAATTTAATGTAAAACACCGCAAATGATGATTCCGTCTTACGCATTAAATCAAATAATTTTTCTTGTGTCATAAATATCTCCTCCTCATTTCTACCTTTATGCTACCATTTAGAATGATTCTAATCAAATGAAACGACTTCACTTGAGTTCTTACAGATTTATTATAGTGCAAAAGTCATTATTCGACAATTGTTAGCGTTAACGTTTGACGACCAAATGTGTACGTATCGTTGACATTCTCAAAGTGCACATCAATCCGATTCCCAATAATTGCACCACCTGTATCTGCAGCAGTATATGTACCGTATCCTTGAATATAAACTGTACTTCCTAAAGGAATAACATTCGGATCAACCGCAATGACACGTGGATTAACACTTAAATCCGTTCCATTAGCGGTAAAGTTGGATAACCCTGGTTCGTTACGACTGTAAGCAGTTGCTTCAACAGTTAGTGTACGCCCACTTGGACGCGCTGGTTCTTGAACCGGCTCCTCTACCGGCTCTTTAGGTGCTGGTTGTTCGACTATTTCTTTTTTGTCCACTGTTTCTTTTTTCTTCGTTTCGGCTTCTTTTTCTTTTGCTTTTGCTTGTTCGTTTGGTAAATCAACTTCTTTTGCTTCTTTACCACTTACATCAAACGCTTTAGGCGTTTGATCCACTTCAGTTATCGTTACAATTTGATCTGTTTCAGCTACTTGAATAGTTGTACCTGGATAAATTAAATCACGGTTTTCTAACGTGTTAATGGCCATTAATTGATCCACACTCACACCTGTAGCGCTTGAAATTGCTGATAGCGTATCGCCCCATACAATAGTGTATTCTTTTGTTTCGTTAGGTCCTACTTTTACCTCAGCAGCAATCGCTTCTGGTGACCGTGCGATCCACTCTGATGCGTTAACTTGTTGTGCACCGTAAACGAGTAAACCGCTCACCGCACTTGCTAGTAATAATGTATATTGTTTATTTATTTTAAACATAAAAAAACTCCCTTTCTTCAGTACGAGATGAATCGTATCATACTTCGAAAGCGAGTCGGTTGTTTTCATGAAGTTCTAAATTGTTAGTAACGTTCCCGTAATCGTTCGTAACAAACGAGAGAGACTATTGTATTTTGATTACTTTTTATACATACGGTGATGATTAGTGACGCCGACAATTTGAATATGGGCTGGATTATGGAACGCTGAAATAACTTCATAATCCCCTTCACCACTAGGTATTTCCTCATTAAATATTTGTTCATATTCATCGATAGTAAGCATGTAACGCGACTGTAACGAACGCTCAAAATCTTCTTTATGAATGTGCTTGCTATAATTTGGCATTAATTCTAACGTATAAAATTCAGCCACCGCACCTGAGCCATAACTGAACATGCCCACTCGATCGCCTACTTTCAGCTCTGGTGAATGACTCAATAAACTGAAGAAACCTAAATAAAGAGAGCCTGTATACAAATTCCCCACTAAACGACTCCATTGTGTCGAGTGTTCAAACTGTGTCATTAAGCGACTTTGAACCTCTTCATTTTCACCGTTTAATGCTTGTAATAAAGCTTTTTTACCCATTTTTGTGTAAGGAATGTGCGTACAAATTGCTGCAAAATCTCCCCAATTAACTTGTTGGTCCATAAAATATTGTGACGTTACTTGATTAAAAAATTTAATATATGCTTCATTTGAAAATTTGCCATCTACTCGTGGATATTTATCCGCTAATGGACGCCAAAAATCAGGGATATTTTCCGAATATACAGCCCGTTCATTGGAAAGTGCCGCAATCCGAGGTTCTGCTGTAACTAACATGGCGATGCTTCCTGCTCCTTGCGTCGGTTCGCCCGGCGTATTTAAACCGTACTTAGCACTATCACTCGCAATCACTAATACACTCTCGTTAGGGTGCCGTAAGACTTCCCCATAAGCAAACTGTAAACCAGCTGTCGCACTATAACACGCTTGCTTCATTTCAACAAAGCGTGTGTTCCGTTCAAAATTAAATAAATCGGCTAAAAAGACGCCCCCTGCTTTTGAATGATCGACCCCTGATTCCGTCGCAAAAACTACTGTCCGAATTCGACTCAAGCGCTTCATATCTTCATCCGTCGCATGGTCAAACAAGCGTTGGACTGCATTTGCCGCCATGGTTACGCTGTCTTCAGTAACAGGCTGCACGGCCATCACATCTTGCCCTATTCCTAACTTAAATTTCATTGGATCAATTTGACGTGCTTCAGCCAATGTTGTCATTGGGAGCGCAAAATGCGGAACATATGCGGCCATTTGATCAATTCCTATTTTCATGTTTCGACCTACTTTCATTATTATTGAAACTTTGACACGTTACCTTCTTCTCCATTCGAATATACACTAATTCATAAACCCTTGTCACCTCAAGAACTCACCTTAAAGAAAAATTAAAATCGATTTGATGCTTTTTCACCGATATTTCATCAAAATTTGTGTAAAATAAAGAACATATCATGTGAGGAGGGATTTATATGTCAAATATTGTATTCGTTGCCGCAAAACGTACTCCCATTGGACGTTTTTACGGAAAACTTCAATCAGTTACACCTCAATCATTGGCTCAACAAGTTGTCGACGATTTATTAAAGACTACCCAAATTAAACCTGAACAAATCGATCAAGTGATTTTTGGTCAAGTATTACAAGCCAATTCGGGACAAAATATTGCGAGACAAATTGCGCTAAATACTAATATGCCCTTTGGAACAACTGCTTTTACTGTCAATGAAGTATGTGGTTCCGGCTTAAAAGCCATTCATCTAGCGTACCAAGCGTTAGCCTTAAACGAGAGTGACATCATTATTGCAGGTGGAGTGGAAAGTATGTCCCAAGCACCTCGCTATATGGAACGTCAACCGAAGCCTTATGGAGCGAATACACTCATTGATTCAATTGAGCGCGACGGTTTGAGTGATGCATTTTCTCATGAAGCGATGGGCATAACAGCAGAATATGTAGCATCAGATTATGGTGTCGATCGAACCGCCCAAGATCAATTTGCTTTACAAAGTCAATTGCGGGCTCAAGAAGCCATTGAAGCCGGACGCTTCGTTGAAGAAATTACACCAGTTCATTATCCATCCCGTCAAGGAACGATTGTTATCGATCAAGACGAACATCCACGTTTCAACTCGACACTAGCCGGTTTGGAAAAATTGCGTCCCGCCTTTCAATCCGATGGTTCAGTCACTGCAGGTAATTCAAGCGGTATTAATGATGGTGCCAGTGCGGTATTAATGATGCGCGAAGAAACGGCTCGCGCAGTTAACTTACCTATTTTAGGACAGTTTGTTGCTTTCTCAGAAGTTGGAGTTGACCCTAACTATATGGGCATTTCACCAATTTTGGCGATTCAAAACGCATTAAAAAAAGCTGAGTTATCGACTCAGCAAATTGATCGCTATGAAATTAATGAAGCCTTTGCTAGCCAAAGTGTTGCGGTCATTAAAGCACTTGACTTGCCCGAAGAAAAAGTTAATCCAGATGGCGGTGCAATTGCACTTGGTCACCCCATTGGTGCAAGTGGCGCACGAATTCTCGTCACTTTATTACACGGCATGGCTCGCAACCACCAACAACATGGTGTCGCTAGTTTATGTGTTGGTGGCGGACAAGGTTTAGCCTTAGTTATCAAAGCACCTCAATAATTAAATGCTCCAATTTGTTTGAATATTCTTTAACCCTTCAATGACTAATTCAGCTGAACGGCGACCTGCTTCGATGATAAATTGATCGAACGTGGTGGCCGTTTCTTCTTTTCCAGCAACATCAGAAATCGCACGAATTACAATACATGGCGTCTCCGTCACATGAGCGACTTGCGCAATTGCAGCGCCTTCCATTTCTGTCGCCAATGTTTCAGGGAAGTGGTCTAAAATACGATTTAACAAGTGCGGTTGATTAATAAACGAATCGGCTGTTGCAATTAATCCTGTATGAACTTGTTTATCGTGAATCATTCCAGCTGCCTCAAAAGAAGCTAATAAACGATCGTCGGCTGTATAATAAGTTGGCATTTGTGGCAATTGTCCGTAATCATAATTAAAACCAGTTACATCCACATCACTATATACTAAGCGATTACTTAATACTAAATCTCCGACACTAAGTTTCGCATTCACTCCACCTGCTGATCCCGTATTAATGAGCGCTGACACTTCAAAACGTTCAATTAATATTGTTGCAACCATCGCTGCCATTACTTTACCAATTCCTGATTCAACGAGGACAACTTCTACTCCATGAATAGTTCCCTTAATAAAATTAAATCCTAAAATCGTTTCAGTATGTTCTTCGGTAATCACTTCTTTTAAAATTTTAATTTCTTGTGCCATTGCGGCGATAATTCCAATTTTTAATTGATTAGCCATAAGTCGTCTATTCCTTCTTTCTTATTTTTCTGAATTCGCCACTAACTCTTTTTGCCCAAAAATATGATGCGCAGCTAAGTAAGACAATTGAATTGGTTCATTTTGATCTGCTAACGAAATCGTGATACCTTCTGTGTCTTTCGCTAAAACTTCATACACGTGTTTTAATTGGATATGTTTATCTACCATAATTTGAAGTAATTCCGATTCATCTAAGAAACGACGAACGAGCATGCGTTCACCTACTTGTAAATCACCCAATGGTTCGTATAATTCGGCTTCATAAATCTCACCTTTATTCGGAATGATTCCACCGTGAGGACATTCTACAGGATGATTTAAAAAATTGTCCAATCGTTCAATAAATAAATCACTGACCGCATGTTCTAAAATTTCTGCCTCTTTATGCACTTCATTTAATTTAAAGTCTAATGTATTCACTAAGAACACTTCGAGTAAGCGGTGTTTACGAATCAATTCACTAGCAATTTCTAGCCCGGATTGAGTCAATACATAGCCCGTTTTGCCTGCTTTTTTCGCAAAATCACTTTTTATTAATTTATTCATCATATCTGTTACACCTGGTGGCGAAATTTGTAGAGTTTCTGCTAATAATTTATTCGTCACTTTCGGGTGAACATCACTTAATTCCATGATCACTTTTAAATAATCTTCTTTATTAGGTGTCATATAATGGCTCCTCTCATTCATCTCTTAACCAATTGTTTAGAAACATTATACCATAATTTCAATGGCTCACTTCTTATTTTTAAAATTGATTAAAAGGATTAAGCGGTTTTAGCCAGATTTTGTTTCTTCTTTTTAACCATTCAAAAAAGAGCGAAGCAACAACGTTAATTAAAATAATAAATAACATGGTTGCGTATACCCCAGCATACTGTTCAGTGACAAATTGATGAATGAGATATTTACCAATACCAAATGTTGTTTGAAATTGCTCTGTTATCAATAATAAAGTTAACACTAAGCTGAACATTTCTTGTGCTACTAAAATGAGACGAGGTAAAACAGCTGGGAAAGCCACTTCTCGAACCCACATACCCGTTGAAAAATCTAACGATCGTGCAATCCAAATGTATTGTTTCGGCAAAGCTACTAAACTTTCATAAATTGGAATGGCAATATAAAAGGCTGTCACAAAAGCTAAAAGTAAAATTTGACTTAGATTCGGATGATGAATGGTCCAGTAAAAAATGGGAAAGAATACAATACGCGGCAAATTATACAATATTTGAACAATCGGTAATATATAACGGCGCGCCCGGTAACTGGTGGCCATCCATAATCCTAATAAACTGCCGACACCATATGACAAGACACTCACAGCTGCTAATCGCAACAAACTATAATAGAAGTGACGCCATATAATCGGATGGCTCATAATAAATGCGCCCACCATGATAGGGGTTGGGATTTGTTGATTAGATATTAAATAAGACGCTAACACCCATAATAAAAATAGAACAAACACGCCATATCGAATACGTTTAATCGTCATTCCATCACCTCACTAGCTTGTTTTAAAATGGTTTCAATTTGTTGGTAAAATGCTTGATGATTGGCATTCGTTTCATTTTTACGTTCATCTAAACTCAACGGATTAACATCATCTGATGTGATGCGCCCATCTGACATAACCATTATACGATCACCTAATCGCACCGCTTCTTCGATATCATGCGTAACTAAAATGGTCGTCACCTGATTATTTTTTTTCATATTTTCTAATTGGTGCCACATCATTTGCTTTGTTTCAATATCCAAACGTCCAGTAGGCTCATCCAAAAATAAATATGGTGGATGTTTTGCCATAATTCGAGCAAGTGCTACTCGCTGCGCTTCACCTAAACTTAATTGATAGGGATAACGATGAATTAATTCACCTAATTTCAACGCGTCAATTACTTGTCTTAGCTGACGTTCTACTTCTTCACGCCCTAAAAATTGTTTATGAAATCCCAATTGAATATTTTCTTCAGCGGTCATCCACGGAAATAAACTGGACGACTGAAATAAAAAACCAATATCGTGAGGATAAATTTTAGGCGTCACTGTTCCTGTTTGCTTTGGAATTAATCCGGACAAACTGAGTAGTAACGTCGATTTCCCCGCACCTGTCACTCCCATTAAGACGAGCGTACTACTACGTGGTATCTCAATCGATACGTCTTTCACTACACTCGTTCCATCTGCTGCATCCGCAGACCAATTCGATATTTTTAACATATAAACTCCTTTATCATTTGACTTCTAACTTTATAGTATGCATGCTTGAACATACTTTTTATCGTAATTGGACTAATTCTTACTAATTATTATACACATTTTTTAAGTATTCTTAATTCAAATTTTAAACTTCCATCCTTAGCCCTATGTAAATAATTTTTATCATGATAAACTATAAGTATAGGTTTCCAATATATATAAAGAATGGAGCATTTTTATGGCATTTTTCAAATTTAATACCAATCCCCAATCGCTTAACGATATACTTTTGCAAATTTCAACTGAGGGAGCTCATTCGTCACGTAAAACGGCGCGCCCCATTCGTTCAATGTTTTCAAAGAAACAGTGGCGCGGTATATTTTTACTAACCATCTTGTTTATAGCTTTAGCTTATTATATCACGTTGCCCCCACTTAATTGGCAGTCTAGCCAATTTTGGCGCTTCTTTATATCAAGCGGTGCTATTTTAGGTGTAGAAGGTATTTTGTACTCCGTTCAAGATAATGGGCCCACTCAACAAGCTACCTTATTAAGAACTCGAATGACACGCTTAGTACAAGTTATTGTCATTATTGTTGCCCTTTTATCACTGGTTCGTTTTGGTGCATCACCTATTTTTAACGCGAAAGCATATAGTCGTTTAATCGAACCGCTTGCTAGTGATTTCTCTAAAGATGTTGATGAAGTCAATTTGGATCGCATTCCAATTATTGATCATGACACAGCTAGCCGTTTAGGAAATCGTAAATTAGGTACCATCACTGATTTAGTTTCTCAGTTTGAACCTAGTCCGTCTTATACACAAATCAATGTGAACGATCAGCCCGTCCGTGTCACTCCACTACGCTATGCTGGATTTTTCAAATGGATGGCTAATCAACAAACAGGTATTCCAAATTACTTAACGGTGAACATGTCTAATGGTGATGTCAAACTTGAAACACCTGATTCACCAATTAAATATAGTGAATCCGAATACTTCAATCGAAATATTATGCGGTACTTACGTTTCAACTATCCAACAAAAATTTTCCAGGCGCCTAATTTTGAAATCGATGAAGATGGTGTTCCTTACTATGTTGCGACTACATACAAAATGAACTTCCTATTAACTTCACCTGAACCAAGTGGTGCTATTTTAGTTAATGCCATTGATGGAACGCATCGTTATTATCATTTAAAAGATGTCCCTCAATGGGTAGACCGAATTGTAAGTTCGAAAATTGTCATTGATCAATTAAATCAACACGGTCTATACAAAAATGGTTTTTGGAATACGTTATTCGCTAAACGTGGTGCGACACGCACAACGGAAGGATATAATTATATTGTACTCGACGATGATGTATGGCTTTATACAGGGATTACTTCTGTCACTAGTGACGAAAGTAATATTGGATTTGTTTTAACTAATATGCGTACAAAGGAAACCCGCCAATATACAGTCGCTGCTGCAGAAGAATACTCTGCGATGAGCTCAGCGCGTGGTGCTGTACAAGAGAAAAATTATAAATCTACTTTCCCTATTTTAATTAATAAAGACGGTCGACCAACTTATATCATGTCCCTTAAAGATAAAGCAGGATTAGTAAAAATGTATGCAATGGTTGATGCAGAAGATTACCAAGATGTAGCTACTGGTACTTCTTTAAAAGAAGTCATTGCTAATTACGGTTCGCTTCAAAAAGCTGACCAAGCCAACACTGCAGAAGGCCGTGAAACTAAAGAATTAACGGCAACAATTGATGATATTAAATCAGTTGTAGTGGACGGTAATACCATGTATTACTTATTACTAGACGATGAAGTTTACTTTGCTAAATCTAACGTCAACGAACGTTTACCGTTTATGAAAGCTGGTACACGTATTACGATTGAATCTACTAATAAACGTGAAATTAAAACATTAACGATTAACGAATAATCCGTTATTCACTTACAATATCTCCTATAAAAAAAGACCATTCAAATGAATGGTCTTTTTTGGATTCAATTGTTTATTTAAGCAAATCATCTCATTTTAAAGGATCCCATGCAAAAACCATTGGGCCTTGCATCGCTTGATAAACTTCTAAAGCACGTTCTGTCCCTTCTAAAGATGCTAATAATTCTAATCCAAATGGAAAAGCAGGAGCTGGACCTCGACTTGTAATGAGTGAGCCATCTTTCACAACCACTTGATCTTGATAATTTTCTAAATTAGTCGCTAATTCTTGCTCTACACCAGGAAACGTCGTAAATTGATGATTAGCCAATAAATTCGCCCGATCTAATACAATCGGTCCTGCACAAATCGCAGCAACCATTGTGTGATCTAGATTAACTGATTGAAGCCATTCAATTACGCGCACATCATCTCGTAGCGTTTCCGCTCCTTTTGTACCGCCCGGAATCATAATTAAATCCACATTTTGCTTACGATCTGCCCACATACAATCCGCTTGTACGGCCACTTGTTGTGCACTCCACACGTCTAATCGATCCATCACACTCACCAATTCAACCGATACGCCACCACGTCTTAAAATATCCACTGGTATCAACGCTTCGACCGTTTCAAATCCATCTGCTAATAGCACACTCACTTGTTTCATTTTGTTGCCCTCCTTCAATCATCACTTTTTGCATTCTTCTTCCTATATCTTAACACTTTTCTCCCACCAAACGTATTTATAAAAAAGAGAAGGAGGGATATCATGTCTGATACGACTTTTTTAATTGATTTAATTAGTAATTTTGGCTTCCCTGTCGTTATTGTCTTTTACTTATTAAATCGATTCGAAAGAAGACTCGATACGATTATTGACCTACTACAATCTTTAACGAAGTCGCTAACTTAAAAAATAGTGGCGACCACTCTTATTTTACGCTTCATGGATGAGTGTCCTTCATTCATGGAGCGTTTACGATTGAAGCGATTGATCCCACTGAATTGCTTCTGGTAAATAATGAATTAAGTCTCGGGCGATTAAACTCGCTTCTCCTAACTTATTTGCCGCAAAATCACCACTTAATCCATGTAAATAAACGCCTAGTTGAGCCGCTTCAAACGCGCTAAATCCTTGCCCCGCTAAACTTCCTATGATTCCTGCTAAAACATCCCCACTACCTGCTGTTGCCATTCCAGGATTGCCGGTTGTGTTAATGTACACTTGTTGCCCATCTGTCACAATGGTTTCATGCCCTTTTAGAACAACAATCATACCGAAACGAGTTGCCACTTCCTGAGCTACTTGTAGTCGATTTTCTTGAATTTCTTTCAATGGTCGCTTCACTAAACGGGCAAATTCCATTTCATGTGGCGTGATGATACCTTGTTTCACCTGACATAACATGGCAGAACGATATTGCAACACATTTAATAAACCTGCATCTAAAATGAGAGGTACATCCACTTCTTGTATCCATTGTGCTAATTGCTCTAAAAATAATAAAGGCGCTTCACTCACTAAGCCTGGCCCGCAAACAATTGCATCCATATTTTGACTCGCTTGAATCAGACTACTACTCACTTCATCATTTCCATTAAAGCAATCTAACGGTTCTTGTCGAACAATTGTTTCAATACTTTTAATTTCAGCAATCATTCGAATAGCTTGGGGAACAAGCAAATAAACTAATCCACTTCCCGTTCGATAGGCAGCTTGTGTCGCTAAATGAACAGATCCACTCATGCCGGGCGAGCCACCAATGACTAATAAGCGTCCATAATGTCCTTTGTGTGATTGCTTCGAGCGATGACGCCATTGTGGTAATGTTGGACGTTTTTGCTTTTTTTCCATTGATGCGCTTCCTTTCTTTGGTGTTGATTGTGTCTCTTTCTTTGTCTTGTTTTAGCTTCTCTCTCTATTTTACACCGAAATTCAATCGTTTTTTCAAGATTATTTTCATCTTTTTTTGTATAATAAGAAACTGTACGCAATAAAACCAAAGGAGTATGACATGACACATTCTATTAAAGCCATCGTTTTAGATATTGATGGCACCTTATTAACTTCTCAATTTACTGTTTCAGAGCACACACAAGCCGCTTTGATTGAAGCACAAAAACGAGGTATCCGCGTTGTTTTAGCAAGTGGTCGTCAAACAAACGGCCTGCATCAATTCACACCGATTTTACAGTTGGACCAATATAACGGTTATTTCATTTCGTATAATGGTGGTCAAATCTATGATGTGACAGCACGTCAAATATTGCACCAACAAACTTTGGATGCTGAACTTGTAACTACTATTTTAAAACATACTGAACCGTTCGATGTCATTCCTATGATTGACCGTGACGATTATTTATATGTTCATGATGTATATAATAATCAAGTTCGTTTAAACGACCGAACATTTAATGTGATTGAGCACGAGGCACGTAATTGCCAATTTAAATTAGCGGAAGTCGATCATCTCTATCAATTTGTTGATTTTCCTGTACATAAAGTATTATTAGCTGGAGATCCTACCTATCTAAAAGAGCATGCTGAAGCTTTACGTGCACCATTCAAAGAGCAAGTCGCAACAGCTTTCTCTACTCCATTTTATTACGAAATTAACCCGATTGGCGTCAATAAAGCAGCAACATTAGCTCGCTTATCACAACAATTAAATATTCCTCGTGAACAAATTGTTGCTTTTGGTGATGGTGGAAATGACCGTGAAATGGTTGAATGGGCAGGGATTGGCGTAGCAATGGAAAATGCAATGCCTGCTTTAAAAGAAGTGGCTAATTATACGACGACTTCTAATAATGACGACGGTATTGCCCGATTCATTGAAACGTATATTTTAAATTAAATTTTTCGATTTATCTTTTATTGAATAAGACATACAACAAGCCCCTCATCTTAACAATGAGGAGCTTGTTTTTCGACTTTAGATTTTATGATTAGAAACAAATGTTTATTTTCTTTTTTTAATATTCAATATAATTGATCCAAAAACAAAGCTAAACAGACCGAACAAACGATAAATCCCTTCATGAGACTCGCCTGTAGCAGGTAATTGTTTTTCTGTCATATTAGTCGGTATATTTGATTGAGACGACTGATCATCTTTTTTATTACGTTCAGATTCCATCGAACTATTTTCAATAACGAATTCATCACTTTGATTTGAGCCTGATATTGTATTATCCATTTCTAAATCAATTAAATGATTTTCAATGACAAATATATCTTCTTGGTTGAATCCAAATAATGTGTTGTTCATTTCAAATTCCACTAGATTGTTTTCAATGACAAATGTATCGCCTTGATTGAATCCAGATAATGTGTTATTTATTTCAAATTCCACTAAATTGTTTTCAATAACAAATTCATCCTCTTGATTTGAACCGGATATTGATTTATCCATTACTAAATCAATTAAATTATTTTCTTCAATAATTGTATCATTTCCACTTGATCCCAATACTCTACTATCAAATATTAAATATAAGGGAGTTGTGTCTTCAATCGTTGTTTCACCATTGTTTGATCCATTTATTAAAGGCAATGGTTGTCCATATTCAAAATAAATAATTGGCTCCGTACCAAATTGTTCATCAACAATTCCAGATATATGTCCACCTATTTCCTCTGTCATTGTATCAAAATTTAAATCAAAAGCATTTTGGTGTGTACTAATCGATAATATGTCTAGTAGTGAATTGTTTTGTACTGTTGGAACATCAATTAATAAGTCACTAGGATTACTGTTAGGTACATCTTCTAATTTTTCAGGTTTATGTTCCGGAATAGTAATTGTGAAATCTAATAACTCTAAATCTTTTTGTAATGGAATCGGAATAACACTCTCAGCAATATCAACTATTTCTGGCTTATGTAAGGTTATCTTACGTTTTCCTTGGTACTCTATTATCGACTTAGTAGGTGTTAATAATGGATATAATGGCTCACTATATGTTGGTTCTTGATCTAGAATTGGAGCTTTTGGCAATTTTTTTAATGGATTTTGTTGCGGGTAATTCACATTGATTCCTTTTCCAAACAACGTAAACTTAGATCCTCCAATACCGAGTCTTTTTGTCTCATCTTTTGGATGTATTCTTAGTGATTTATCATATGAAACACGATCCCATGGAGCTCCACTTAATTGATCATCACCCGACAATTTAGAATCATTGATTAAATTTAGCATTTCATAATCATTCCAGTAATTATTGCGAGTAGTTCTTATAGTCTGTTTGTCACTATAAAAAGTCATTTTCATACCGGTTCCATGTCCAGCTAATACAAATGAACCTTTTGGTATCGAACTTTCATCACTATACTCTGCTAAAAGATGATCTTCTACCTTGATGATTTCCTTGTTTTCCACTTTATTTTTTTCATCTAAAATTTTTTCTTCATTTTTTGTTGTTTCTAAATTAGATTCTTTTGGTACAAACACTAAACCTTCGCCATCAGTGTATGTAAAGTCCACCGCTTGACCAAAATCGATATCCGTCATAATTTGAGATGTCAACACATCCATTGGTTGATTATCATCTGTCATATAATCAAATTGAAAACCAAGTTTTGTATGATTTTGTAAAAACAAGACCATAGTATTATATTTATCCCCGGCAGAATACATATAAAATTTTTGTTCAGTAACTGGCTGTTTATCTTCTTTCAATGCACCTTCTACTTCACCAACATCCGTAATCGTTACTTTTAAATTAACGTTTTGATTGTCAATTGTTTTCCCAACGTTCTTTATATTAAAATTTGAACCAACTTTATAATTGGAGAATTTATGATATCGCTCCATATAATATCCTTTGTCTGTTCGATCAGCAGCATATGGTTTATCAATTTTTATGTTGCCGTTAGTGACTTCTTCTATCGATGTGTTTTTCTGCCATCCAATGTTTGATTGCAATTGTTTTGTCGGTTTTTCTTCTAAAACCAACTTTGGATTCACTTCAAAAATTAAATCTTTATAGTAATCATAATTTCCTGGACTATTTTTATTTACCTCTCCAGTTATCTCAATATTAGTGCGATTTTCCCATTCCTTTAAAATCGCACTAAATCGTTCTTTTTCATTTTTATTATCTTTCGAAATAGCTTGTACTTTCTTTAAATATTCATCATATTGCTGCTTTTTATTTTCATAATCTTCAAGTGCTATGTCATATTTTTCTTTTTCTGCTGCTTTATCCTTATTATATTTCTCTACAATTTTATTATTTTGTTCAATTATTTTTTTATTTTCTAACTGAATTGCTTGAATGTGTTGATCATATTCAACCTTTTCATTTTTTATGTTTTGATACTTTTTATTATAATTGTCATTTAAAGTTTTTACAGTGTCTTCATATGCTGAAGCTAAAACTGTATGTGTTTCAATAGTAACTTCAACAGGATAATTTTTTTCGATTTTCTCTTTTAATGTTGAGGCGTTCGACTGTGTTTTAGCTAATGTCTCGGTTAAAGGTAAATCGCTAGTCAAATTAGGCGTATCTGCATATATTTCAGTACCTTGGTGATACATCCCCATAAGCATTGAACTAGCTCCGATACTTGTTATTAATTTTATGTGATTCGATACTTTTTTCATTTCAATAAATCCTTTCGCTATATAAAAAACAATAAAATAATAAATAAAAAAATAAATCGTTATAAAAAAAAGAACAAATAAAAAAACACCTACCTAATTTAGCAAGTGATTCGTTCATACGAATTATTCTAATAGCCTAACTGATTAATTTGATTTAATATTCAATTTATTTTGACTGTTTACCCCATGACGTATCAACATAGCAAGCAATACTTTTTTATTAACACCTATATATTTTAGACATTTCTATCTATTTCAGCTATTAAAACGTTGATACAGTTCTTATCAAAGATAATGTGCTACTAATTATTAAACATTATTTTATCTTTTTTTATATTATATAATATTTAGTCAAGTCCATAATCTTGTGTAAAATACTATACAATGTTCTATACTCTCTTACTGGTTAAACTTGATATACTTTCTTGTAGAACTGAGCCATTCGTCATGTGTGTCCATCAGGACAGCGCCAATTAACCGATTGGCTGACGCACGATTGGGGAAAATACGAATAATCTTTTCTCTTCGGCGCACTTCTTGGTTCAATCGCTCAAGAAGATTGGTGCTTTTTAATCGATTGTGACCTTTACCAATTACTGTGTATTGAAAGGCATCTTCGAAGCCATTATCTAAAGTCTCACAGGCTTTTGTATATTTCCTTTGATCGATATAGTCCGTAATCAGTCGGTTTTTAGCGTCT
>NZ_JAGN01000015.1 GCF_000526675.1 Atopobacter phocae ATCC BAA-285 | reverse complement strand
AAGAACATTTAAACACTATAACACGTATATTCAAAATACTTTTGCTTATCCTCAATTGACTAATGGGCCGATTGAAGGATTAAACAACAAAATCAAGGTACTTAAGCGAACTGCTTATGGCTACCGTAATTATTCACACTTTAAAAATAGAATTTTATTGATGATGCGTTTATACGCGCCAAATCATCCGCCCAAAATCGCTGTTTCTTAACACTAATTTTGAATACAATTGATCCAATCATTTGCTTATTTTATCTTTTGATCTAAAAAAAGAGGAGAAGTAACCATACGGTTACCTCACCTCATCATCAACCCTATTTGACAAAGAGCCACAAAAAAAGAGTTGGCATGAATCTTTCGATTGCTGCCTACTCTTTTTTATTGAAATTCTCTATTTAAAGATTCCTTTAATTTTGTGTATCGTCTGATTGCTCGTCTGATAAATCTAGCGTATCTGTTTCATCTGACTCAACCATTTCGCGTTCTTCGAGCTCACGTTGACGACGTTGTTGTTCTTTTTCTTCCAAGGCACGTTTGGCTTCATCGTAAGACTTAGCTTTCTTTTCACTTGGATATTCTTTTTGTTCACTTGGCATTTCGCCTGTTTCGAACAATGATTTAATTTGTCGTGCATCTAACGTTTCAACTTCTAACAATTTATTAGCGATAATTTCTAATTGCTCGCGGTGTTCTGTTAAAATCGTCATCGCCCGTTGATATGATTCAGACATTAAACGTTGCATCTCTTGATCAATCTTATAAGCGATTTGATCAGAGTATACTTTAGTTTGTCCGTAATCACGACCAATGAATACTTGATGATTACCTTCGTACTGTACTGTACCTAACGCATCACTCATACCATACTCGGTAATCATTGAACGAATAATACCAGTTGCTTGTTCAAAGTCATTTGAAGCACCCGTTGTTTTTGATCCGAATACTAATTCTTCTGCTGCACGTCCACCAAGTAATCCAACTACTTGCTCTAATAACTCTTTTTTCGTCATTAAGAAACGGTCTTCTTTTGGTAACATGATCGCATATCCACCAGCGCGTCCACGTGGAACAATTGTCACTTTATGAACTGTACGTGCATCATTAAGTACCATTCCCACAATAGTATGTCCTGCTTCGTGGAAAGCAACCATTCGGCGTTCCTGTTTAGAGATAACTTTATCTCGTTTAGCTGGACCTGCAATCACACGGTCATGAGCTTCGTCGATATCGATGGCATCAATTTCTGTTTTATTTAAACGAGCAGCTAATAATGCCGCTTCGTTTAATAGATTTTCTAAATCTGCTCCAGAAAATCCTGGTGTTTGTTGAGCTACAACACGTAAATCAACATCTTTAGCGACTTTTTTATTACGTGCATGAACACGTAAGATTGCTTCACGTCCGTTAACATCTGGTCGACCTACTAATATTTGACGGTCAAAACGACCTGGACGAAGTAATGCTGGGTCTAATACGTCTGAACGGTTAGTTGCGGCAATAACGATAATACCTTCATTACCTTGGAATCCGTCCATTTCTACTAGTAATTGGTTTAATGTTTGCTCACGTTCATCGTGGCTACCACCCATACCAGTACCACGTTGACGACCAACTGCATCAATCTCATCAATAAAGATAATCGCTGGTGCATTTTTCTTCGCGTTTTCAAATAAATCACGTACACGACTTGCTCCGACCCCTACAAACATTTCCACAAATTCTGAACCGGAAATGGAGAAGAATGGAACGCCAGCTTCACCGGCAACGGCTTTAGCTAATAATGTTTTACCTGTTCCTGGAGGTCCTTCAAGTAAAACACCGGCTGGAATACGAGCGCCTAAACCTGTGAATTTGCGAGGATCTTTTAAGAACTCGACAACTTCGACTAACTCTTGTTTTTCTTCTTCTGCTCCTGCAACATCTGAGAAGCGCACTTTTATTTTTTGTTTTGATACGTCTTTCGCTTTTGTTTTTCCAAAGCTCATTGGGCCTTTACCGCCTTGACCCGCTTGACTCATCATGGAATAAAATAACAATCCAACTAATAAGAATGGAACGATTTGAAGACCTAACATAAACCATGTGCCTGACTGACTTTCAGGAACTGTTTTTAATTCTGTTTTGTTTTCTTTTGCTAACTTTGTAATTTCAGTTAGCGTTCCATCATTCATTAAAATGGTTGCTTCGAATTTTTTGCTTTTAGTTGAACGATTGTCAAAAATCGCCAACCCTTTGTCTTCTTCTTTTGTTCCTTTTGGTGCTTTTTCTTTATAAAATTCACCAAGAACTTTGTATGTGCCTTGATTATACTGAAGTGTGAATTTATCCACTTCACCATTTTCTAAGCTTTGTACAAATTCACTACTAGAAATTTTATTCGACGTTCCTTGCAACGAGCCTGTTGCTAATTGTACAAGGTAAAGTCCCGCTAACATCATCATAAGTATACCGATGACACTCCGGAATTTATTTCGTTTTTTCATTGTTACCCCCTACATCCACTCTTTAGGCGGTGGTTATTTTTCTACCGAGTATCATACCATAGTTGGTTGGTACTTGACGAATAGGTTGCCTAATTAGAGCTTATTGTGTTTTCTTTATGATAGATTTTCTTTGTAAATTTCTTCTTTTAAGACACCGATGTACGGTAAATTGCGGTAGCGTTGTAAGTAATCTAATCCGTAACCCACTACAAATTCGTTCGGCACTTCTAATCCAATGTAATCTGGCGTTAAACCAAAACGACGACGATCTGGTTTATCCAATAATGTAACAATTTTAATTGAATTGGCTTGGCGATATTTCAATAAGTCAACTAAATAATGCAATGTCGTACCTGTATCAATAATATCTTCAACAATAATTACATCACGGTTTGCAACAGAAGTGGATAAGTCTTTTACGATTTTTACATCTCCACTAGTTTCAAAAGCATCTCCATATGAATCGACGTCCATAAAATCAATGTCGACTTTCAAGTCCATATAACGAACTAAGTCAGTCATAAAGAAGGCTGCCCCTTTTAAAATACAAATGACTAAAGGCTCTTTACCAGCATAATCTTCAGTAATAGCTTGTCCTAAGCTTTTAATACGTTCGCTAATTTCTTCTTCTGTTACTAATATTTTTTTAATATCTTTTTCTAACATAATCGGCTCCCTCTATTCTGATGTAAACTACTCTTATCTTACGTGTTCTACCGCTCTCATTCAACTACTTTAAAGATTAAATATCGATTCTTTGGAGAAAATTTACATTTGCTCGTTAAATGAGCAATCATACCTATCTTTTCTCCTGTTTCATTCTCACCCAATATCGCTTGTTTTCTCATTGCATGTGGGATTTTGTTATTGATAAAATATCTTGAAACTTTTTGATGATAACGCGGCTTATTTTCATCATCGTTCGTTTCAAACAACAAACGATCCCCTGGTTGATAGGTAATCAATATGACTGGCGCATCCTCCAGTGGAACAATTAGTGTGTGTTGTTGCCACTGTTTGACCTCTTGATTTGTCATTTGTTGTTCAATCACTTCGACTTGTAAGGTCCCAACGCGATATCTTCCCGCCTTTTGAACTCGAATCCGTTCTATTTTTGATTCATTTGATTTTTTTGCAACATCTGCTTGTGTAATAATCGCCATCTCATATTGTCGCATAAATATCCATGGCTTAGATAAGGCCATTTCCGTTTGCGGCTTGTGCTGATTAGCAATCATCTTTTGCATTTGATTCGTTTGTTTTCTAGATAGCATTAATTGAAAACGACTAGCCAATTGATCACTAATAAACGGCCACATTAATTGCTGCGTACTGATTGGTAAGTGATGATATTTTTCAATATCAATCATTAAACCATTTGCATCCCATTGAACCACTTCTTGTAAATCCTTTTCCATATGACCTATTACATATTCCTCGGTCCATTTCAAATCATTCATCACTTCTTTAAAGCTTTGCGTTGCGCGTGCATATCGCGTTTCAATTTGAGGATATAAAATATTCCGCCACCAATTACGTTCATATTTGATTTCTTGATTTGTTTCGTCTTCAAATATCGGTAAATGATGAGTTAATGCATACTTTACAAGCGTCGATTTTTCAACTTGTAACAATGGTCTCACTATCGGCACCGCTTGTTTACCATCTCTCCATTCTGAACGTTCGCTCATTCCACCTAATCCTTTAAGCGTACTTTTACGCATGATTTTCATGAAAAATGTCTCGATTTGATCGTTCAGATGATGTGCCGTTACAATAGTACTTTTAGGATAACGTTTGGAAACCCGACTTAAAAAATTATATCGTGCTTCCCTCGCCGCTTCTTCTCCTCCAATAGGATTTTTCCACCGCTCGTGATGTACCTCAATTTGTTGTTCATCGAAATAACGAATGAGCTCAGCTGCTTGTTGTGCACTGTTATCTCTTAATCCGTGATCAAAATGAACGAGCTCAATGGATTGCTTTAAAGACGGATGTGTTAGCAACATGTGAGCGAGCGCCATGGAGTCCACTCCACCCGATAACGCGACGATTAACGTTTCGTATGGCTCAAATAACTGATTCCATTGCTTCATTTCCAATGTTCTCTGCTCACCTCCTGCTTCATATCTTTCCGTGATGACTAATCAATCAAAAAGGGGGCGGACCCACGTCTCACCCCTCTTGTACTTTACATTTTAAATAATCGTTCTTTACGCCGATTAACTACGACGACCGCCACGACCGCCACGCTTGCCCTCTGTATTTTTCTTTAATGATGCTAAGCGATCATCACTATCTTTTAGAAAGGCACTCATTAATGAGTCAAAATCTTGACTCTTAGCTTTTGATGGTGCAGGTCTTTTATCTTGACGTGGACGTTCTTCACGTTCTCTCACTGGACGTTTTGGTGGGCGTTGTTCTTCTTCCGGCATAGCTTGACGAATAGATAAACTAATTTTGCCGTCATCAGCAATTTTAACCACCTTAACTTGAACATCATCACCTACAGTTAAGACATCATTAATATCTTTAACAAATGTATTAGCAATTTCACTAATATGAACTAATCCAGATTGTCCTTCTCCTAAATCGATAAACGCTCCAAAATTTGTAATACCTGTAACCTTACCTGCTACAATTTGATCTACTTCAACTGACATATAAAAAAGGTTCCTCCTTGAATTACTAGCATTCATTCATTTTATTTATTTACTTCTTAATTTTCGAAGTCTTGGTCTTCATCATCTGAGGTACCAGGTAACTGAAAAATTATCTCACCCGACTGACTATAGTGATATTTTGCTCTCGCTATATCCGCAATATGATTCTCATCTTTCAGCTTTTCGACTTCTGCTTGTAACGATTCATTCGAGTGTTGCATTTTTTTTACATTTTCTCTTGTGACGACCGCTTTTTGCTTTAATGTTCTAAGCTCTCCGATGTTACTAACCATTCGATGAACCATAACAAGCGATAATCCCGCTAAGATCAGTAAAACCATCTTCGTTGCAAGATGTAATTTATAACGGACTAAAGGTGGTTCCGTCGGCTGTGACGAAATGGGTTGTTTCATATCTTTTTCATCCATCCTTCTACCGCCTCCGTTTCGTTCAAAAGTTTTGCGAATTGTCTTCATTATAACAACATCCCTTGCTAGTTCCAATAGCAAATTTTAAAATATTAAATTAATTCGTCCCAATTTGTTTCCACTCGTTCTTCACTTACAACTTCATATAGATTTTGCGCTTCATTTCGCTTCGTTGTATCTTTAATATCTAAGACGCGAACGGTTAAAATTTTATTCCCATAATGAATCGTAATCTCGTCTTCAATCGCTATCTTTGTACTCGATTTTGCCACTTGTCCGTTGACTTCAATCCGACCTTGATCTGCTACTTCTTTTGCTACCGTCCGTCGCTTAATTAAACGTGACACCTTTAAAAATTTATCTAATCGCATATTTGTTCCTCTATTCTTATTTAACATTTTCTATTCTTATTATACCATAGTTTATTTTTAAAATGGCCAAATCCCTTTACGAGCGAAACGTTCTCCCATTGGTAGTAGCCACCATTCTTGTTCTTTTAACCATTTTTTGCGATATATCCACTCGATTCCAATAACGGCACCACACCCTAGCTGCATCATTAATACGATGAACGCTTGTCCGCGATGAGTGGTTGGTAGGACGTACGCTATACTTAAGCAAACTCCTAACATTACTGTTACAGCAATAATATGTTGTCTGATTTCTCGCCATTGAGTAAACGAACTGTTCGAGAAATGCCGCATCAAAATAAACGTGACACATAAACTAATGAGTGTACTCCACGCTGCCCCATTAATTTGCGCAATCGGCACGAGCAACCAATTTCCAATACTTTTCGTCATGCCTGTTAAAATTAACGTGAATAAGCCCGTTGCAAATTGGCGACGTCCTTGTTGAATGGTTTGATAAGCAAGTGCCATACAAAAAGGATACAAACCTAAACAAAATAAGCGCAGAGCGATTATCCCTTCATTCGTTTTAAATAAAACGATATTGAGTTGGGGCATCACGACATATAAACCAACCGTTGCAAACAAACTAATTAAATGAACCACTCGAAGTAACGACTGCTCTTGTTCAACGGCGTTCAGTTCGACACTTTTCATCGACTGCCGATGTGCTTGTCTTAAAACAGGGGTAAAAGCTGTCGTGATACTTATCGCAATAATCGCCCCCATTTGGAAAATCGGTTGAGCACGATCGTAAATTCCTTTTTCAGCCGTTGCCGTCGCAAAAGATAAACCACTTGTTAATAACCGGGATAATAAATTTAACGCATCAATCGCCTGTAAACTAATTAAAAGTAAACTAAATCCGATAAAAACAAGTGCTTCCTTCATAAATCGTTGCATAATGTATGCATATGTTGCTCGGTCAATTTTCAAACGACTCAAAATCTTTAACATCATTGGTTTCTTACGAATAGAGCAGATCATTAAAATGACGATACCTATTCCGCTGCCCATTACACCACCACGCATAGCCATTGTATTTACAGTATATAAGTTACCTGAAATAAATAATGCACTACTTAAAATAACGAGGACACGAGCAATCTGTTCACCTACCATTGATACAGCAGTTGGTACTAATTCAAGTTGTGCTTGTCCAACTCCTCTTAATACGCTCAAAATAGGAATACACAAAAGACTCCAACTCGCACTTTTGATAACCGGTTCTAATTGTGAATCGCCCATCCATTGTGCCCAGTATGTACTGCCTCCATAGAATAATGCGAATAAAGCAACTGATAAAATCGTGACCAACCCAAAAGTAGCTACGATAACTTGTGCTCGTTTTTCTAATTGTTCCTCTTCTACAAACAAACTAGCTAAAAATTGTGGCAAACTATTCAAGGCTAAAGCTTGGCTTAAACCAAAGAGTGGATATACTTGTTGGAAAATATAAAACCCTTGGTTACCCACCATATTTTGATAAGGAACGCGATACACTGCGCTTAGCACTTTCACAAACAGAGCCGCAATCGTCAACCATGCTGCTCCTTTTACTTGTTTTTTTAAACGATATGGGTTCATTTTCTTCCCCACCTTTACACGCCTGATTGAGTCACGCGATTAATTTGTTCGTACATGGAGCGAGATACTTTAATTAATTCTTCTAATAATAAATCAGGCGGATAATTGGTATGTTTTAACGTCAATGTCAATTGATTACCATCACTACCTACTCGAGCCTTTAATTTAGTCACCTGCAAAGCTTCAAATAATAGTGGGCCTTTCAAGTAGCGTGTCGCTTCTTCATTAAAGGTCATAACTGTTTCATGTTGAACCCCTTTGATTAGTTCGATACCCGCTAATAAACTCCAGTATCTCAAGTATCCAATTTCAACTAAATGACTTGCTTCTGACGGATATTCGCCAAAGCGGTCAATTAAGTCATCCTGAATATCGCGATAAATCGCTTCGCTATCTATTTGTCGAATACGTTTATAAAATTCGATTTTTTGATAATCATCTCGAACATAATGATCCGGTAAATAAGCTTCAATTGGCAAATCAATTTCCACATCTTTCGAATGGAATGAAACTTCTTGTACAGACGCTGTTTGTTTTTGTTTTGATTTTTTATCAACCGCTTCTTTTAATAACGACATGTATAAATCATACCCTACTGCATCAATAAAGCCATGTTGCTGTTTACCTAATAAATTTCCTGCTCCACGAATAGCTAAGTCACGCATCGCAATTTTGAACCCACTACCTAAATCTGTGAACTCTCGCATCGTATCTAGTCGTTGTTCGCCTACTTCGGTTAATGTTTTATTCGGTGCATACATCAAATAACAGTACGCTAAACGATTCGTTCGGCCAACCCGTCCTCTTAATTGATACAACTGAGATAATCCAAGACGATCCGCATTTTCAATAAATAACGTATTAACATTAGGTATATCAATACCCGTTTCGATAATTGTTGTCGTTACGAGAACGTCTAGCTCTCCTTCTAAAAATTGATACAGGATGTCTTCTAATGTACGTTCTGTCATCTGTCCATGAATCACACCTACACGCGCTTCTGGAACAAGTGAACTTAAATAACTAGCTTTTTGCTCAATTGTATCGACACGATTGTATAAGTAAAAGACTTGTCCGCCACGTGCTAGTTCGCGTTCAATGCCTTCCCGTATAACAAATCCATCTTGTTCTAACACATACGTTTGAATCGGATAACGGTTAGACGGTGGCGTCTCAATTACAGATAAATCACGAACTCCTAACATGGACATATTTAATGTTCGTGGAATCGGTGTAGCTGTTAAAGTCAAGACATCGACAGTTGCTTTCATTTCTTTAATGCGCTCTTTATGTTTTACGCCAAATCGCTGTTCTTCATCCACAATTAACAAACCTAAATCGAAAAATTCCACATCTTTACTTAATAGACGATGCGTACCAATCACAATTGCAGCACGGCCTTTTTTCAAATCTTCGATGGCTTGTTTATTTTGTTTCGATGTTTGAAAACGACTTAATTGAACGACATCAAATGGATAATCTTTTAAGCGATCTTTAAACGTTTCATAATGTTGTTCGGCCAAAATAGTTGTTGGAACTAATACTGCCACTTGTTTACCTTCAACCGCTGCTTTAAACGCTGCACGCACAGCTACTTCTGTCTTACCATAACCTACATCACCTATTAATAATCGATCCATTGGCCGTTCTTTTTCCATATCCTGTTTCACTTCTTGAATACTTCGCAATTGATCAGGAGTTTCAACATAGCCAAACGATGCTTCAAATTCCATTTGCTCTGATGAATCGGGTGGATATTGATAACCTTTAGCCTGTTCTCGCTCGGCATATAATGCAATTAAATCATCCGCAATATCCTCTACTTTAGAAGCTACTTTTGCTTTTGTTTTTGCCCATTCATTGCCACCTAATTTATTAATCTTCGGTGTTTTCGATTCACTTGATACATATTTTTGAACCAAATGCATTTGATCAATTGGTACATACAGACTACCTTGATCAGCGTATTGAATCGTCATATACTCTTTCTTTAAGCCAGAAACTTCTAGCGTTTGAATGCCCATATAACGTCCAATTCCATGATTAACGTGTACAATGTAGTCGCCTTCTTTTAGTTCGGTATAATTTTTAAGACGTTCAGCATTAGACAATTTTGGATTAGCTTGTCTTTTGGCTCGTTTTTTACGATTAAATAATTCTTTTTCAGTAATAACAACGAGATTGGCACTAGGCAGTTCAAACCCCTCAGCTAATGGGCAAATAATAATTTGCGTTTCATGAGGTACGTACTGATTCGTATCAGCTAATTGAGCTTTTATTTCAAAATCATTCAGTACTTGTTCCAACTGCTTACGCTGTTTCATATCGCCCACACTTATTAAGATGGTCGCTTGACGCTTTTGATGTCGTTCCAATTCCCCTTTGAGTAAGGGCATTTGCCCAAAAAACGAAATCATCGATCGATAATCTACCGTAATCACTTCGTCAAATTTCAAATGATTCAATCCACGTTGAAATGCACTAAAGAAAACTGTCGCATGCGATTGACGCAATAATTTTTGTCGGCCATTCATTAAGAAGGTTTGTTCAGGGAAAATGAGACCTTCTTTTATTTTTTCGATTAACCAAGCGGATTCTTCTTCTTTTAAATGCGCTTCCCGTTCTACTAACTTACTGTATTCATCAATTACTACTAAGCTGTTAGTCGGGAAGTAATCAATTACCGTTCCTAATTGTTTATAGAAATACGCTAAATAATAGCGAATATTAGCTGGTTTTTCTCCTGCTTCCAATTGTTCGATCACATCTTGAATTGACTGACTCAATACTTGCTTGGTTGCTTCATCATTGAGTTGTTTTAGAGCATGTGTCAAGTCTTTTTGCAAGGTCGTTGCAACACCTGCATATGCGTCTTTCGGATACAACCATTCATTTGCAGGGTAGAGTGTTACTTCTTCCACTGCACCAATGGATTGTTGTGTATCCGCGTCAAAGTATCTTAATGAATCAATTTCCACATCAAAAAAGTCAAACCTTATAGGATTCGCCTCTGTCAATGGAAAGACATCAATGATACCTCCACGATGGGCATATTCTCCTGGTTGTCCCACCATTGTTTGAGCTCGATATCCGAGAGCTTCTAATTGCTCAACAAATTCTTGAACCGATTCTAAATGATCGCCTACTTTATAGGTGGCCTGATTTGCCAACCATTCAGTTGGTCGGACTAATGGTTTTAATAAACCGCTCAAAGAAATAAAGACTAGTCCTTTTTTTCTTTCAATCAAGTGCGTTAAAGCATTCAATCGTTCAATCATCCCGTCAATGGAAGCAATTGCCATTTCAGCAGCTAACGTTTCCTCTGCACGAAAAGACGAACAAATCAAATCTGATAACGCTGGTTGTGATGCGATATAAGTCTCACATTGTTCAATTAATTGAGCGCTACTTAGTCCATTATGCGTTACTACTATTACTGGCTCATCCGCTTGTTGTGCTAATTCAATTAATGCTAACATTTTAGCTGAATCTGCTAACCCCGTTACTAATTGTCGTTGGGCTCGTTTGCCCGTTAACCACGAAATAAGCGGGCTCGCTGTGTCGCCCACTTTTAATATAGTTTTTAATTGATTCATTATTTTTCTCCTCGTTCTAACACGCCTTATGTCCGGACATTAAAGCGAGACATGGTTGTTGTAAAGTTATCTTCATCAATCCAATGATCGATTGCATCTGTCGCATGATTAACTGCCTGTAACATTTGCTCATGTGTGTCTTTTGGGAAATTAGATAACACGTGATCAACAACACTTTGATTTGGAGCTGGTCGTCCTACCCCAATTTTAACGCGTTTAATTTCTTGAGTGCCTAGCGCACGAATGATATCTTTCATTCCATTGTGACCACCTGCTGATCCTTTATAACGCAATCGAATTTGTCCCACATCTAGATCCATATCGTCATAAACAACTAATATATCACTTGGATCTATTTGATAGTAATCTGCCATTAATCCCACCGTTAATCCTGAACGATTCATATATGTCATCGGCTTAACTACTAATATTTTCTCTCCTTGATGGTGATATGTGCCATAAAATCCTTGAAACTGTTCTCGATCTAACGCGACATGATTCTTCTTTCCCCATTGATCGATTGTAATAAAACCAATGTTGTGCCGTGTCGCTAAATATTGACTTCCTGGATTTCCTAATCCTACAATTAATTTCATTTTGTCCATCCTTTTTATTTATATCGTCATTCTCTTACTATCTACTATACCAATTTTAAAGAAAAAGAGATACTTCTCCCACTTAAACTAAGTAAATTTTAAGGAAGCTTCACTCTTAAAAAATATTTAAAATTTTTTGTTTTGTTGGTACAACGGATATTCTTCTGTTGATTAGTTCACAATCTCATAATGAGCTATTGCAGTCTATAATTTTTAGTAGTACAATTAAATAAACTGTTACAGTTTACACGGAAATTATTGAGATTTCAACGTTTAACTGTTTTCATTATATCTATATTACCCTAAGATCATTTGCGCGTTCTTAAAAGAATACCGGATATAATGAATAATCATGTTATACTCAATATAACAAACTCAAGGAGGTTTTTGTCATGCAAAGTAAAATTACTAAAAACAAACAGTCAAAAATTATTTTAGTCGGTGACGGAGCTGTTGGATCAAGCTACGCTTATGCTCTAGTACTAGAAAATATCGGTCACGAACTGGGTATCATTGATATCAATCATGATAAAGCAGAAGGTGATGCTTTAGACTTATCACATGCTCAAGCTTTCCATTCACCAAAACGCATTTATGCGGCACAATACAGTGACTGTAAAGATGCAGATATTATCTGTATTACAGCTGGACTTGCTCAAAAACCAGGTGAAACGCGCCTTGATTTAGTAAGCAAAAACTTAAAAATCTTCAAAGACATTATTAGTAACATTATGGATAGTGGATTTGATGGTATTTTCTTAGTTGCTACTAACCCTGTTGATATTTTAACTTATGCTACTTGGAAATTCTCTGGCTTGCCAAAAGAACGTGTTATCGGTTCAGGTACATCCCTAGACTCTGCACGTTTCCGTCAAGCTTTATCTGATATTATCGGTGTAGACGCACGTAACGTCCACGGCTACATTCTTGGCGAACATGGTGATACAGAATTCCCTGTATGGTCACATGCTAACGTTGGTGGTCTTCAAATTTACGAATGGGTTAAAAACCATCCTGAAATTGACGAAGAAAAAATGGTTGAATTATTCTTTAGTGTACGTGATGCTGCTTACGAAATCATCGCTAAAAAAGGTGCTACATTCTATGGAATTGGTGCTACATTAGCTCGCATTACACGCGCTATTTTAGACGATGAACAAGCAATCTTCCCATTATCTGTATACTTAGACGGACAATACAATCAAGAAGATGTTTACATTGGTGCTCCAGCAATTATTGGACGCGATGGAATTGAGCAAGTTATTGAAATTCCATTAAACGATTCAGAACAAGAAAAAATGAACTTATCTTCAAGAACATTGAAAGATATTTTAGATCAATATTTTGACTAAACCAAACAAATGATGAACAGAAAAAACCGAGCATCTGCTCGGTTTTTTGATTATAAAAAGCATCCCATTTAATTGGGATGCTTTTTATAGTTTATTAATCAATGATTTCAAATTTTTCTAAAAATAATGGGCTTACTGAACGGTTCTCATGAATGCGACGAATTGCTTCAGCCATTAATTGCGCCACACTTACTTGTTTCATTTTGTCGATTTGTTTTTCTTTCGGTACATTAATCGAATCCGTTACAATCAATTCTGAAATTTCAGAAGATTCAATCCGTTCGATAGCTGGTCCAGAAAGAACGGCATGGGTACAACAAGCATATACAGCTTTTGCGCCTTGCTCTTTAAGTGCTTTAGCTGCCAGTGTAATTGTTCCTGCTGTATCAATCATATCATCAATAATAATACAATGTTTGCCACGTACATCACCGATAATGCTCATCACTTCAGCCACATTTGCTTTTGGACGACGTTTATCAATAATTGCAATTGGTGCTTTTAAAAATTCTGCCAATTTACGCGCTCTTGTTACACCACCATGGTCAGGTGATACTACAACGATATCTTCTTTACATGATTTTAAAATATCATGATCTAAGAAATAATTAGCTAGTAAGCTTGCGCCTAGCAAATGATCAACCGGAATATCAAAGAACCCTTGAATTTGTGCTGCATGCAAGTCTAACGTTAATACGCGATCTGCACCTGCCATTGTAATCATATTCGCAACTAATTTAGCTGTAATTGGTTCACGAGACTGCGCTTTACGATCTTGTCGTGCATATCCATAATATGGCATGACCACATTAATTGTTTTCGCAGACGCTCGTTTTAGCGCATCAATCATAATTAATAACTCCATTAAGTTATCATTTACGGGATTAGATGTTGATTGAATCACATAAACATGATCCCCACGAATACTTTCTTCAATATTAATTTTAATCTCGCCATCACTAAATTGCTCAGTTGAAATGTTTCCTAATTCCATCCCTAACTCTTGTGCCATACGTTTCGCTAACGGTTGGTTCGACTTCAATGCAAACAATTTCAGTTGAGAGCCTTTTTTGTGTTGTGCCATTATTTTCCTCCATTAATTTGAATATTAAGTTTCTCTCTCTATCTTATCACTTTATTGATTGTGTGGCATCCCATTTGCGTAATTTATTTTATTAATTTGTCGATTTCGGGCAATTGCCAAACTATTATCAGGAACATCCTCCGTAATAACGGATCCTGCTGCTGTAAATGACCCCTTGCCCACATTAACTGGAGCTACAAGAGATGTATCACAACCTATAAATGCATGGTCACCAATTGTCGTTTGTGCTTTTGTTTTTCCATTATAATTAACGAAATTAGTTCCACTACCGATATTGATGAAACGTCCCAATTGAGCGTCACCCACGTAAGTCAGATGTCCTACTTTTGTACCTTCACCAATGGATGAATTCTTAATTTCAACAAAATTCCCCAAATGAACATGTGTTCCAATTCGACTATTTGGTCTTAAATGTGCAAAGGGGCCCATATCACTATCTGATTCCACTAGTGATTCTTCAACAACTGATTGCTTAATGATTACACGATCGCCAATTTGACTATCTTCGATTCGACTGCCTTGTGTGATTACACAGTTCGTCCCAATTGATGTTTTACCTTTTAACGTCACATGGCTTTCAATTACCGTGTCTGTTCCAATAGTTACTCCCCACTCAATCGCTGCAGTTTCAGGATGAATCATCGTAACACCATTCAGCATATGTTCTGTGTTAATTTGTTTTTGTATTAATTGAGTAACATGTGCTAAATCAATTCGTGTATTAATCTTTGTCCCTTCAAAAGGATGCGTCGTTTGAATTTCCTGTACATTATTTGTATCCAATGATTGAACAAGCGCTTCTACATCGTTTATATCACGAAACATTGATGCTTTATTCATCCATATATCATTGTCTAAGCAATATACAACTGTCTGTCTTTCTGTTGCAGTTTGTTCTGCTATTTGATTCGCGCGTTGTTCATTGCTTTGTATAGGTGATACAACTTGCAGATGATTCCCTACTGATACAGGTTGATCCATTAAAACAGTTGCTTTTGCATCTGATTGTTGATGTAATTTCACCAATTCCCTTAGCGTTGTTGATTGAATCATCGGCATATTTCCTTGAAGAATTAACGTTATTCCTTCTTGATCAGAAAAAGAATCATTCATTGTTTGAGCATTCGTTACATCCATTACCGACACATGAGATGCACTTTCGTTTAAGTCACGCGCCCATTCTTGATTTGCTAAATCTGTAGCAACAATCACTTGATTCATGCCTACACGTTCTACTGTTTCTAATGCATAATCTATCATTGGGCGTCCACAAATTAGGTGTTGATACACAGAAAGTTCTGATTTCATTTGATCTTCTTTATGATTCGCTAAAATAATTGCATGTTGTTTTTTCTTCACAATTACCCCTCTTCTTTCACATGATCTAGCAGCATACTTAAATCATTGAAAAAACTACCTTTTTCGACTTGGATTTCCTTATTCATTTCGTCTAATTTTGTGATTTTCGCAATTGATTCAAATGGCCTCATCTTTTTCTCTTGAGCATTTAATTCACAGAGAACCACACTGCCGACAATGGTTGCACCAAATTCATCTGCCAACATCGTCATACCTTCAATGGTACCTCCACCATTCGAGAAGTCATCTACAATTAATACACGATCGCCTTCATTCAGACTTTTTTTCGATACTAACATTTTTTCAATTCGATTTGTCCGATAAGATGGATAATTAATTGATATAGTTGCTCCTTCTGTCACCTTTGCTTCTCGTCTTGCAATAACGAAGGGAACATTTAAATAACGAGCAACGGATTGCGCTAATGGCACTCCTTTTGTCGCAACAGTCATTACCGCATTAATATCTTTTAAAGCAAACTTCGAAGCGATAATACGTCCGATAAAGTCTAACGTTAATGGATGCACTAGTAAATCCGTTAAATACATAAATCCACCTGTCAAAATACGTTTCGGTGAATTAATTCGCTCTACTAATACGTCTCCTATCTCATTAGCTTTCTGGCTACTCAACATCGGAATAAACCGAACACCACCTGTTGCACCAGGTACTGTTTCAATTAAGCCAATACCTTGATGCCGAAATGTGCGTTTTAAAATAACAATATCTTCACTTACTGATGACTTCGCTGCATCGTAACGTTTCGTAAAGAAACTCAATGTCGTTAATTGATGCGGGTGTCTTTTTAAATAATCGGTCATATCAATCAAGCGTTCACTTCGTCTAAATTTCATTCCTTCTCTCCTTAATAATTCAAAATTTATCTCAATTCATTTATAGTATATCTTTTTTTTATCCAAAAATAAATGTTTAACCGTATTAACGTTCGTTATTTATCAAAATACCGCGATAAAAAAATAAAAAAGTTCGCATATTACTGCGAACTCCTTTATTTTATAACATTTTTTCTTTATTAAGATTATTATAGAGCTTCTTCTGTTGTGTCTGTCTCAATTCTTGAGTATAACCACATAAGAACTAATGAAACAACAATACCTACTAAGTATGTCATTGGACCTAATCCCATTCGGAATCCAATTGGCTCACTTAAAATATATACAACTACTGCGAACAACATAAACATCGCTGGTAATAAAGTAACGAAGTAATTGCGTTTTTTTAGATATAAGTAACGTGAAGAAACAAGTAATGATATAACAGCTGTCATTTGGTTTGCCCAGTTAAAGTAGCGCCAAATGATTTGGAAATCGATAAATGTTAATGCAAATGAGATAATGTAAAGTGGGATTGTAATCATCAAAATTTTCTTCAATGAATCTTGTTTGATGTTTAAGTAATCCGCTAAAATGGTACGTAAACTTCTGAATGCTGATAAACCTGAAGATAATGGTAAAACAATTACCCCAGCAATCGCAAATGTTCCGAATACTTGACCTAAAAGTAATAAAGCGACACGGTTAACAACAGCTGATGGTGTACCTGTTGCAATTAATTGTGACAATGTTTGTCCGTCAAATAATGCCATAGATGCTCCAGCCCAGATCATTGCGATAATCCCTTCAGCAATCATCATACCGTAAAATACGAAGCGGCCTTCAGATTCATTCTTTAGTGTACGAGAAACCATTGGTGTTTGAGTTGCGTGGAATCCAGATAATGCACCACATGAAATTGTAAAGAACATACCTGGGAAAATAGCTAATCCACCTGGGTGTACACTTTTTAGTGATGCTGCTGTTAATTCTGGTAATTGGTAATCACTCATTAATAAGAAACTTCCAATAGCAATTGTACTAATAATTAAGATTGCTCCAAACCATGGATAAACTTTACCTAACGCTTTATCAATTGGTAGTACCGTTGAAACTAAGTAGTAAATAAAAATGCCTAAAATAATATAAATTAATGAAATATTCCAAGGTAAAACGGATTTAATCAAGCTAGCTGGGGAAACAACGAATACTGTCCCAACAAGTAATAATAACAACATGGCAAAGATATTAACAATATGTTTAACACGGTGACCTAAATATTTACTTGCTAATTCAGGTAAATGAGCTCCGTTATTACGTAACGAAATCATCCCTAACATATAGTCATGAACTGCTCCGGCGAAAATACATCCTAAAACAATCCAAATATAAGCTACAGGTCCATATAAAGCCCCCATAATTGGTCCAAAAATTGGTCCTGTTCCTGCAATGTTTAATAATTCAATAATTGCATTTTTCTTTTTGTCCATTGGAACAAAATCCAAATTATCACGTAATGCTTCTGCTGGGGTTTGACGCGTTGGATCAGGTTGGAAGTTACTTACAATATATCGACTGTAAAGCACATAACCTAATACCAATAAAGTAATACCACCTAGAAACGTCCACATAATATTCCTCCTATCAATTTTTTGACTTTGTGAGAATATTATAAAACAATTGTAAGCGTTTTTTCTTTTTAGGTATTTAAGTGCTTGATTCAGTTGCTGAAGTGCTTAAAATAACAGATGAAATACAGTTAGCGCTAATCTAAACGCAAACGCTTACGAAAAGTCGGCAAGTATGATCGACTAACTTGCACCTTTTCACCATTTGTCAAAGTTAGTTGATATGTCTGGTTAAACCACGGTTCTATCGTTTGGATTTGAGCAACTTGCACGACATACGACCGATGAATTCGCATAAATATCTCTTCTGGTAATCTTTGTTCAAAATGTTTCAAAGTTTCATTCACAAAATAAACTTGTTTGTTCGTGTATACTTTAATGCCCCCATCAACTGCTTCAACAAAACAAATCGCTTCTGGGTTCACTAATTGAATAGATTCTTGTGTTTTAATCGGTATTCGCTTTGACTCCATTTGTGCCACTTCTTTTACGGTCGGCTGATTTTTATTTAAATATTGTTTAGCTTTCAACAATACACTCATAATTTTCTCTTGTTCGAATGGCTTCAAAACGTAGTCCATCGCTTCAAGCTCAAATGCTTTTAAGGCATATTCATGATAAGCCGTTGCGAAAACGATTAATGGTGCTTTAGGCATTAATCGAACCACTTGTGCTAAATCTAAACCACTTTCGTTTGTTAGATGAATATCTAAAAATAAAAGGTCATACGGCTTGGTTAACAATTTTTGTTGCGCTTCTTGAATCGTTGTCACTTGCTCAATTAAGGCGGTTGGTTCGGCTTGTAGAATTAAATAAGACAACTCGTTTAATGCGAGTACTTCATCATCTACACACAATATATTCATCGCTTTATTCCTCCCGTTTTAATTCTTTTGGTATTTTAAAGTAAATCGTCGTTCCATTAGAAGTGGTCTTAATTTTAAAAGTTAACTGGTCCCCATACAGTACATGCAGCCGTTGTTTGACATTTTTTAGTCCTGTTCCGGTTCCAGTAGGCGAATTAGGATCATATGCATTACTTTCAATGGCCTTCATAATATGTGCAGGAATCCCTTTGCCATTATCAGTGACAGCAATTTGAAGATACGCTTCATCCCCTGTCACTTGAATACGGATGAGTTGTATTTTTTCATGTTCATTAACGGCATGCTTGACTGCATTTTCAACTAACATCTGAATCGTAAAGGGTGGAATTAGATAGTGCAATAATGTTTCATCAATTTCACGTTCAATGACATATCGTTCTGGAAAACGTGCGTGTTCAATTTTTAAATACGCTCGTACATGTTTTAATTCATCTTGCAACATAATTTTTGATTGATTCGCACCTGTAATATTCGCTCGGAAATAATGACTCAATTCTAATAACATCTCTCGTGCTTGTTTTGCATCCACTCGTGTTAATGCCGCAATGGTATTCACTGTGTTAAAAAAGAAATGAGGATTAATTTGCGCTTGTAATGCTTTAATTTCAGCATCTTTTAGCAAGGTCACTTGCTCATTAGCATCATACAATGTTAACTGTAAGGATAACATTTCACTTAGTCCCGTTGCAATTTCTAATAACAATTCTTCATCTTCTTGATCTGATTGAAATCCCATTAAGATTTCTCCTAAAATTTGTTCTCTTGCACATAATGGCAATGTGAGGATGAGTTGATTGGTTGATTGATTACGAACACAGCCTAAGCAAGGGAAAACTGCTACTTCTTCTCGTTTTAATTGAATATTTTGGATATCTTGTAAGCATTCATTGGATAAACAATTCGGACGTTGCGCTAGAAGGTGATCTTGTTTACGTAACACAATAAATTCAGGTTGTAATACTTCGTACAAAGATGTAACTGTCGATTCGACTGACTCATCTGTCAATCCATGGCTCAATTGGCGTAGTAATTGCGTCGCTAAACGAAACACATGACGAGTTTGTTCAACTCGTGTCATCTCTACTTCTCGTATAGTCGACTGTATAATTGACATAAACACAGTTGATCCCAGTGTGTTCGCAAAAATCATCGGTACACTAATTAATTGAATAAAATAAAGTGCTTGTTCTTTTTGGTGGCTAAATAAATAAATTAAAATCATTTGCACAATTTCCATACTAGCACCAAGTAAAGCAATATTTCTAATATTAACATTTTTTAGTCGTTCAATATAGCGTACATGATACCAACTACTCACACAACTAATAATAAGAGAAGACCAAACATACGTTAAAACATGTGCACCACCTTGTGTATATCGAAAAGCGGCTGATACTATGCCAACAGGTATCCCTACTGCTGGTCCTCCGATTGCACCTGCCATTCCAATCGTCAGTACACGTGTATTAGCTAAAACTGATTGAGGCCCCAATTTAAAACGACTTAATGTTAGAATGGAACGTGTTTCTGTAATCTCCACACCCGTTGCATTGGATAGAAGAACAAACGATATAAATACAAATAATAAAATAATAATAGATTTCTTTTTTTGTGGGGCTAAAATAGCTTGACGAAATACGGAAATACGAACTAATAAATAAGCTAGTAAAATAATTAATCCCACTCGCTCAATTAATAATAGGGCTAAATAAGCCATCCAATCAATCCTTCCTAATGACTATCATTTTTCATAATTTGTTCATCACTCCACTTTGGATTCATTAAAGCAGAACTCCTATTTTACTATATACTATTTACAACATTTTTTTCACTCTTTCAGCAAATTCGTATTCAACAAAAAAGATTGAATAACTTTATTTAGTCATTCAATCTTCTCTCGTTATAATTTTGTCCATTTTTTCCCGATAAACAATTTCGCAATTAGTATAACTACTAAGACGAGCGCTAACATCACTGTAATAGTCGCTCCGGGTGGGGTGTCAAATTGATAAGAGGCAATTAAACCTCCATACATACCTAACACACTCACTAAAATCCCCGTAATAAATACATATTTAAAATTCGGCGTTAATTGCAAAGCAATCGCTCCCGGTAATACAATAATTGCGGAAATCAATAGCGCTCCAGCAATTGGCATTAACACACTAATCACCGCTCCAGTAACAACTGTAAAAATTGTGGACATCAAACGAACTGGTAACCCCGCCGTATGTGCTGTATCTGGATCAAAGATTAGAACGTATAATGGTCTTCTGAAAATGAAATATGCACTAACTGTTAAAATAGTTAACATAAATAATAAGCGGACTTGTTCCTCTGTAATGGCAATAATTGAACCGAATAAAAATTGATTGATCGTCATCGTTGTCCGATTGGATATCAAGCTCATTAATATTAATGCGACAGCCATCCCCGTTGACATGAGTATCGCAATTGAGACTTCAGAATACCCATTGAAACGATCCGATACAAACTCAATTCCCGCTGCTGTCAAAATTACAATAGCCAAAGTCGACCACGTTGGATTCAAACCAACCATTAATCCCAACCCAATTCCGACGAGCGAAACGTGTGATAACGTATCAGCCATTAAAGACTGTCTTCTTAAAATTAAAAAGACACCTAATATCGGTGCGATAATCCCCATTAACGTGGCACTGAGGAACGCTCTCTGCATGAAGCTATAGAAAAACATTTCCATGGTAAGTCTTCCCTTCTTTCTAAACGAATATGGCCATCACCTGCAGCAATTTCATCATCATGGTGCGTCACCATTAAGACACTTTTGCCATGTTTGTGACAACTATGACGAAGTAAATCGATAAATTCTTTACGACTTTCAACATCCATCCCGGTTGTCGGTTCATCTAAAATAAGTAAGTCTGGATTTAAAGCAAAAATACGCGCTAAACAAATTCGTTGTTTTTGACCGCCTGATAATTGGCCAATTTGGCGCTTACGGTAATCCCACATACCTACTGATTTCAAAGCTTTCTCAATATGCATATGATCATGTGCAGTTAATCGCTTAAACCAACGCCCTTTTTGAAAACGTCCACTCGCCACCAACTCATAAACTGTACTTGGAAAACCACTATTAAATGAAGCGATTTGTTGTGGCAAATAGCCAATAGTAAACGATTCACCGTCATTATTTTTTTTAGGAATCATCACATTGCCACTATCTGGTGTTAATAACCCTAAAATACTACGTAACAAGGTTGATTTAGCCGCACCATTTTCACCTGTTAAAATGTACATTTCACCTTTAGGCACAACAAAGGAAATATCAGATAAAACTTGTTCTCCATCATATGAGAACGTTAATTGATCAACTTCTAAATAATTCATAATAACCTGCACTCCTTTCCTCTCTCATTCCGTTCATTGATTCGAACATGTAAATCCAAATGATTACGATAACTCTAATAAGAATAACTATCAAACGCATCTGTGTCAAGTTTTTCAGTCATTTCACTTTGATTTAAAATGAAGTTTTGTACAATTAATAGAGTTGGTAATCATATTGGTAGTTTTTATACTTTAAACTCGCTATAATGGGGATAAAGAGAGGAGGTTTTTTGTATGTTAAAAGAATTCAAAACATTTTTAATGCGTGGTAACGTCATGGAATTAGCTGTTGGGGTAATTATTGGGGGCGCGTTTAAAGCCATTGTAGACTCACTTGTAGCAGATATTATAATGCCTATCATCAATGCATTATCTGGTTCAGCAGACGTTTCAGACTTAGCGATTAAAATAGGTCCTGCTCAATTACAATATGGTAATTTTTTACAAGCTATTATTAATTTTGTAATTATTGGATTTGTCCTATTTATTATGGTGAAAGCAATGAACACAATGGCTGCTCGCTTTGCTAAGAAAAATGAAGAACCTGAGTCAGCACCAATTCCAACTTCTGAAGATTACTTACGTGAAATTCGTGATCTATTACAAGAGAAAAAAATATAACTCTTTATTATCATAAGAACGATACAAAAAGACTCAGCTATTTAGGCTAAGTCTTTTTATTTACTATTTAATTATATTTGTCGTTGAGTTTTTAAATCTACTGTCAATACTTTGCACGTATTACACACATACGCTTCTGTTTTTGGTCTTCTTAGAAAAGATGACATATTTTTTAGCGTAATGCCTCCCTTAGCAAATACACCTGCTAATAATTTCGTATTTTCTGGTTGCCATTTAATCGCATAACGATCACCTAACAAATAGCCTTTTGCCATTTTTGAATCACATGTTGTACATTTCATTCAATCACTCCTCGTATTTTACCAATCATACTGCAAATATGATATTTAAACAAGTAAATATAGTCTTTTGATGTTTTATTTACATTTTTTATTGATTTGATCTAAACTATCATGTTTTATTTTCTTTCATTGTAAGATGTGAATAAAAAGATAATTATTTGTTAATTGATTAGATCATTTTTTCTATTTATCCACATTTAATGTGAAAAGTGAATTTAAACCTCAACTTATCCACAAAAAAATCCCTTCTTAAGTAAGAAAGGACTCTTTTTTAACATTATTTAAAAGTTATTAACAAATTATTCACACATTGACAGGCTTTATTCACATTTCCCACCTGAATTATCAACATTTTATTCACAAACCATTTATTTCTTCGGTTGTGCAGTTTTTAATGCATGTAACAACATTTTATACTGCCCTTTAAACGATAACACTTGATTAAAAATATCTTCTCCATCATTCAACATTTTTACCGTTACCCAACCGACTGTTTCTGTAATCATACTGGCAACAGAAGCATTAATTGCCGCACCTGAAACTGTTCCAACAACAGGAATAAATTTCATGATATTTCCCACCGTACTACGACCTAAACTTACCACTGCAATTTCTTTACTTAAACTTTTCCCTAAGCTAGCAGACCATGATTGTCCAAAAATTTTATGTAAACGAGCCATCATTGTCAACTGGATTGGAACAAGTAATGCAGCGTCCGAAAAAGGAATAGGAGATAATCCAACAATTGCTGCTGATACCGCAGCTGCATGAATCGTTCGATGACATTTTTTCCGTGTTTCAGCATCTACACCCACTAAAAATTCATCAAATATACTTTCAAATTGTCGTTGACTTTTACTTATCATTTCTTCCGCTTGATTTTTTGTTTTATCGTATGTTTTGTCCAAAATAGCCGCTGATGTTTCTGGGAATTGCGCTAACATCTCTTTAAAAAACACTTCTACCTCTTGATTAGACATTGAATCATCTAGTGTTGACTGATCACTAACATGATTAATCGTAATAGGTTGTGCTGCTTTCTTTTTCTTTTTAAACCATCTTTTCATTCATTTCTCTCCTGTCGTATTCAAACATTATTGAATAGCGTGGACACATTAATAACGTACTTCAAAATTATTATTAACTTGTGCTTGAATGGTTGGGTGTTTTTCTAAATAATTCGCAATTAACTCAGATACATCGATTTGAACTTCACGTATCACCTTGTCGGCACCAAACATATCATAATTACCGCCACCAACCGCACGATATTGATTAACGACAACTTCTAATTCCTCATCCATCTCAATCGGCTGTCCGTTGCGCTCAAAACGCGTCACACGTTCACCAACTGGTTGTCGTACATCAATTGTATAATCTACGCCTTCATACATATCATAATTATAATGCTTTGGCTTTGGATATTTAAATGATTCGCTCATTGTCAATTGTCCTTGCTCGTCATAATCAAAGTATTCGGCAGATTGTTCAATGGCTGCTTTTAAGTCGCGTCCCGTTATTTTCACAACAGCTAATGTGTTTGGATAAATATAATTCACTAATATATCTCTCATACGAATATTTTCTTCAAACCCTGGACTCGTTTGGCTAAATAAAGCAGTTCCTGAAATAGTTGTTTGAGCTGCATCCATTTGAACACGTTGCACAAACTCAATATATGGATGCTCATGTACACGAGCTTCAAATGGATCTGTAATACGCATATCTCCTGATACATGACCGATTGATTGATCTAACCAATTCTGAACTTGTTGTTCTTGTTCTTCTAATGCTTGACGTATTGATTCATCCATCTCGTAATCTGACGTATCAATTAATTCTGGTAAAGCATTATTGACATGCCACGCACCATTAATTTGATCAATATCTAAAACTATCTTTCCAACATAACGTCCTTTTTCTCCCGGTTGAATCACCGGCACGCCGTGAATATGTGTGGCAATCGTTCGATGTTGATGGCCCGTTAAGAGCACGTCAATTTCGGGAACATCCATTAATAATTGGTAGCCTTCATTTTCTCCTGTTAGTAACTCGGTAGGCTCGCCTGTTTCTAAGTCACGTTCAAATCCTCCATGATAGCTTACAATAAAGACATCCATTTCATCTTTTAATTGTTCATAGTAGTCTTTGACTGTATCGACTACGCTACGGAATGTTAATCCTTCAATTGTTTGAGGCTTTTCCCAATTTGGAATATATTGTGTAGTGACTCCAAGTATTCCTACTCGACAGCCATCAAAATTAAAAATACGGTACGGTTGACCAAAAAATGGTTCGCCCGCTGCATTTAAAATATTTGCTGATAAAACAGGATAAGCTAATGCTTCCACTGCTTTATTTAAATACTCTCTTCCATAATTCCATTCATGATTTCCGCAAATAGCAACATCGTAACCAATTTGATTGTATGCTTTAATCAACTCCGTCGGTTCCTTATTTTCTTTCGCAACAAAATAACTATAAGCTGAACCTTGTAAAAAGTCACCATTGTCAACCGCAATAACAGGTCCCGGTGCATTTTTCTTTTCTTCTTTTATAACGGTTGCGGCTTTTAAAGCCCCGAATGGATGTTGGTACGCTCGGCTACTATAATCAGTTGGATACAAATAGCCATGTATATCACTTGTTTCTAAAATTGTTAATTTCATCATTTATCCTCGCGTTCTATCAGATTCTAAATAGTCAAGCCATGCTTTGGCGTGATAAGGCATTTGGGCAACTGGTCGTGCCACACGATACCCTGCTTGTTCAAAGCTTGCTTGCATCACTTCTGGTCGGAAGCTATGCCATGGAATAACCATTTTTGGTTGTGCCCATTCTAGCACTTGAAGTAACTCTTCTGGCAGACCATGTCCTGAAACGCCTCCTGATACCCAACGATACTGTTTTGACTCTAGTTCATCAACTAGTACTTGGTAACGTGGATCGTAAGCTCCTAGAGGCTCTCCGTTCGAATGAACATATGGTGTTCCTGGTTCAAACCCTGCAATATCATCTGTTTGGAAACGTACTAGCCATGTATACTTTTCTGGTTCTTGATGCATTAATTGTATTTGTTCTTCAGAGGTCACTACTGTTTTTTCCGCACTTAATGGGAAGAATGCTTTTAATACATTTCTATAACTAGCTGGTAAAACGAGCGTCCGTCCTTGTTCACTGGTTACTTCTTGGAATAACTTTAAACGTTCAGGATTACGTGGATATGTATTAATAAACATCATTTGGTGCTTATCATTCGCTTCAGCTAATTCTTTTCGCATTACTTCTCGCAATTCTTCTTCTGTTTTTATACCTACACGAGTCGGATCTAAATCAAAACTATACATTGTTCCTTCTATTAAGAAAAAGTCTGGTTCGAATTCACGTGCTTTTTTTGCCCACTCTGCTACTCGTTCTGGATGATGACCTGTTAAACGTAAATCACCTGAATGAATCACTCGTACATCTGGAGCTTCTACAAATATAGCACCTGCACCAATTGTATCATGATCACTCACATGCATTGTTACTTTAAGGTCACCAAATTGTTTAGTTTCTCCCGATTGAACCGGTATAAATGAAGCACCATAAGATACTTCTAGCCCCTCTTTCACTAGCGTATTATATAAATCTACCGTCTCTTCTAATGCATAAATTTGAGCTTCTGGTGTAATGAATGGTAATGCACCAACATGATCTAAATGTAAATGCGAAATAAATACTATAATTGGTCGATCATCTTTTTGCTCAAAACGCTCCAGAGCGATTACTTCTGGTTTACTTCCTTTGAATACGCCAGGAATAGGTGGCAAGGCATGATGCAATATTTGCTCTTCATACGCATTATTTAATGGTCGTAGCGTATGATCTTTAACGCCCATTGTTGTCCCGAAATCCGTAAATAAACGAACTTGTTCTGTCGCAATTTCAACTATGTTTCCTCCGATAGTATTTAGTCCTGCCCAAAAAGTAATTGTTGTCATTATTCTCTCCCTTTCATCTTACCATTCCAACTCACGACTATTCATCATGAACAGTCCATTATATCAAAACTTTCATAAAGTTTCAGTTTTTTATCTATTTACTCTGCATCATTTATCTTGTTAAATGAGTAACTGCCCTTCTCATCCTCTAAGCCAAAAGACATATCACACTTACCGTTAACTCCTTTTAATTCCTAATTTAACATAACCCATAGTCTGTACTTGTTTATTATCTTTAACTTAGCAAAAAAATAAAAAAACTTCAAAAGAAATTTCCCTCATCATTTTGCAAATAAAAAGTACCTCACTTGCTATTAAGCAAATGAGGCACTTGTTTTTATTCAATGATTATTTATTTTAATTATTTGCTTTTGTTCACAATTTCTGTTGTTTGTTTTTGTAAGTTTTTCAAAACATCTGCTGGTTTAGCGTCACCAGAAATAATTTGATCGATTGCTTGTAATGCGATGTTACGGTATTCACCACTACCAACAAATTTAGCTTGGTTTTTACCATAAGGCAATTCTTTAATTGCTGCTTCTTGACGTGGATTTTCTTTTAAGAATTCTTGATATTCTTTTGATTCAACGCCGCCTTTAGTAATTGGCAAGTAACCTGTTTGAATCGCCCAATCTGCTGTTTGTTCTGCTTCAAGCAAGAATTTAATAAAGTTAATAGCACCAGCCATTTGTTCTTTTGATGCAGATTTAAACACTGTTAAATCATTTCCAGCAAACAATGTTAATGGTTCGCCTTCACCAAATACTGGAATTTCTGCTGTTGACCAGTTTAATTTATTTTCTTCAGCAACTGGTTCCACATGCGCAATCCCTGCACTTGAGCCGATGTATAATGCTGATTGTCCACGACCAAAGATTCCTGAATAGTATCCTTCTTCTCCGGCTGTGTTAATCCAGTTATTATCCAAACCTTCTTTGATAAATTCTAAAGTTTCAACTATTTTAGGTGAATCTATATCAATATTTTTAAGGTCTTCAGAAATCCAGTCCGCACCATTTTGACGCGCCATTGTTTCTAATTCCATTAATACATCATTTTCAAGACCCATTGCGACACGGTCGTCGCCTTTAGCTTTCATTGCTTCGCCTAACTTTTTAACATCATCCCATGTTTTGATTTCTGTCATGTTATATTCTTTTAAAATATCTTCATTGACGAACATAATACGTGCTGATTTTGAGAATGGCATTGAGTAAGTTTTGCCATCAAATTTAGTACCTTCCATGAAGCCTGGATAAATTTGATCTAATTCATCTTGTTTAAATCCATCTTCTGTCATTAAAACGTCATCTAATGGTGCTAAGATACCTGCTCCTGCGAAATCTGGAACATTTGAAGGAGTTGCTTGCGCGATTGTTGGCAATGTTTTACTTGATCCTGCTGCCATGATTGATTGAGTTAATGTTTTGTAATCACCTTGGTTTTGTTCGATTACTTTATATTTATCTTGTGATTCATTATACTCATCAACTAACTTAGTTAATGCTTCTTGGTGAGGACCATTCATTGCATGCCATAGTGTAATTTCTACTACGCCATCTTTTTTTGAGTCAGCTTTTTTACTGTCTGATCCTCCAGTAGAACATGCTGCTAATAATGTTGCTGAAGCTACAAGCGTTAAACCTTTTGTCCATTGATTCATTACTTATCTTCTCCTCTTTGTCATACGTATTTTTGTTACTGCTCTATTTATACCATAACTTTTGTCAACTTACCATATATAAATTAACCTTTTAAACCACTCTTTGCAATCCCTTGAATAATGTACTTTTGCAAGAAAATATATACGATAATCATTGGGAAAATAACTATTGTACTTGCTGCCATTAATAATTCAAACTGTGTTCCTGCTTCTGTGGTAAATGCTTGTAACCCAACAGGTAATGTACGTAATGACTGATCATTCGTTACAACTAACGGCCACATAAATGAGTTCCAACTCCCGATAACTTTCAAAATCGTTACCGCTACAATAGATGATTTAGCTAACGGCACCATAACGGTCCATAAATATCTAAAATCACTACATCCATCTACTTTAGCCGCATAATAAATTTCATTTGGAATACCTTCGAATGCTTGTTTTAATGTAAATACCGAAAATACACTGGCCAACCATGGAACGATTAAAGCAAGATATGTATTAATCCATCCAAAACGAGATAACGTAACGTAATTTGAAATAAGTAATAATTCACCAGGAACCATCATAGTCGCTAAAATTAACGTGAACAACACATTTTTTCCATAGAATTTAAGTCGGCTAAATGCAAAAGCCGCTAAAATAGATGTAACAATTTCTCCTGAAGTTGTTAAAGATGTTACAAACAATGAGTTTAAGAAATACCTACCGAACGGTGCTGCTTCTAATGCTTCTTGATAATTGCTAATCCGAATAATTTCTGGAATCCATATCGGTGGCATTTGTAGTGCTTCACCTGCTGATTTAATTGACGTCGATACCATCCAAAAGAAAGGAAGTAACATCGTTAAAGCACCTAGTGTTAATAACACATAAAAAATGATTTTACTCATTCGTTGTGTATTCATGTGATCCTCCTATACTTTGACTAATTTTTTACTTCCCCACATTTGAACTAGTGAGAAAATTAAAATAATAACGAATAACACGATACCAGCTGCTGCAGCTAAGCCATATTTAAATTCTTGATAGAATTTTGAATATAGATAGAATACAACAGTCATTGTTGATTTTAGTGGTCCAGGCTGTGCGTTAAATAAAGCATACACTTCATCAAACACTTTGAACGCATTAATTACACCAATGATTGATATTAAGAACGTTGTTGGGCTTAATAGAGGCAATGTTACGTTAGTAAATCGTTGCCATGCTTTAGCACCATCAATTTTCGCTGCTTGGTAATAACTTTGATCAATATTGTTTAATCCCACTAAAAATAGAATAATGTTAAATCCTAATCCACGCCAAATCGCCATAATAATCATCGCACTCATTGCGTATTTAGGGCTTGTAAGCCACGCAATTGGATCGATTCCGACTAATGATAAGAAATAGTTCATTAAACCAAAATTACCATTATAAATCCAACGAAAAACAATTGAAATAGCAACTGTACTCGTTACAAATGGTAAAAAATAAATTGTTCTAAAGAACGTTGATAGCGTCTTAATTTGTGTTAGCATATATGCCACACCCAATGAAATCGTCATAGATACAGGTACTACAAATAATACGTATGTAAATGTATTTTTTAACGCTAACCAAAAATCAGGATCTTTAAACAACGTCACAAAATTGTCAATTCCGTATGCGTAAACCTCATTATTAAAAAAGTCGTAGTCTGTATAGAAACTCATTAATAAACTTTTGACAATCGGGTATAAATTAAACGTCCCCAAAACTAACAACATTGGTGCTAAATATAGCAACGCGACTCCAGTTGATTTTAAGGTTGGTTTTTCTTGCATTAGTTTGGCACCTCAATTCGATCACCCATTGCATCAAACAATAATCGATCTTGTTGATCCACTGTTAAATGAATTGTTTCACCTGCTATATAAGAAGTATTAATTGGTGCCACAACAGTAACCATCTTATTACCTGTTTTAACATGAATGGTTACATCTTTACCAATCGCTTCTACACGGTCAATAATACCCGTTAATAAGCTATTTTCTGAGGTAGTAATCACCCATTTTTCTGCACGCACACCAATTGTTGCGACTAATTGTTTCATTTCTAAAGGCAGAAAATCTAATGCATGCTCAAAGTTCATTTCTTCTCCAATATTGAACGTATTGATAATTGGATTTCCAATAAATTGAGCAATAAATAAGTTTGCAGGATCTTGATATAAATCAGTTGGTGATGCTTGTTGTTGCATAATTCCACTATTAAGAACCATCACGTCATCTGAAATACTCAATGCTTCTTCTTGATCATGCGTTACGAAAATCGTTGTAATATGTGTTTCTTGTTGAATCCGACGAATTTCTTCACGCATTTCAATTCTCAATCGTGCATCTAAGTTTGAAAGAGGCTCATCCATTAATAAAATAGCTGGCCGCTTAGCTAACGCACGCGCAATTGCTACACGCTGTTGTTGTCCACCGGATAGTTGCTTTGGCTTTTTATGTAAATGTTCTTCAATCTGAACAAGTTTGGCTAACTCAGCTGCTCTTTCTTTTCTTTCTTTCTTAGGTACCCGTTCCATTTTTAAAGGAAACATAATATTTTCTTCTACTGTTAAATGTGGATAAAGTGCATAATTTTGAAACACCATTCCTACACGACGTTTTACTGCGTCCTTTGGTGTAACATCTTCATCCCCAAAAAATATTTTTCCTTTCGTTGGTGAAGTTAACCCCGAAATTAAAAATAATGTGGTCGACTTACCACACCCACTTGGTCCTAAAATTGAAACCAAACTATCAGACGGAATAACAAAACTCATGTCATCCAACACATTTCTATCTCCGTATGACATCGTTACGTTTTCAAAACGTACATCCATTTAATGATCCTCCTCTTTCGTTAGCGAATCCAAATCAATTCATGATTTTTCATCAAATTCATTTTATCGCCTTATTATCATAGCCTAAATGATACCATAGTCGCAACTAATTTCATACACTTTAACATGAAAGGACGGAAGATAAGTTTTCACAATGTCAGCCTATTATAATCTTTGTTATAATAGGAAGTGAAATTAAAAGGAGGGATTGTTTGTCACATAGTAAAGCAAGCGAAAAAGTAGAAGTAACATATAGTCAATTATTTATTTCAATGCTTTATTTAAGCGGATTTACATTCGGTGGTGGTTATGTGATTGTCACTTTAATGAAGCGTCAATTTGTTAATCAAAATCATTGGCTTGATGAAAATGAAATGATCGACTTAATTGCAATTGCTCAATCAAGTCCTGGAGCGATCGCAATTAATGCTGCTATTATCGTCGGATACAAATTAAAGGGATTGTTAGGCGTAATAACCACTGTCATTGCTACTATACTGCCACCTTTTTTTATTATTGCTCTGATGTCTTATTTTTACTCAATTGTTCAGGATAATTTTTGGCTTTCTACTCTTTTAGACGGTATGCAAGCGAGTGTTAGTGCACTAATAACTTCCGTTACATTTGAAATGGCGACCAATATCATTCATTTAAGAAAAAATCTATTAATAGGCATCATGATTATGTCATTTGTTCTTAACTTATTCGCACATGTCAATGTCATTTGGCTCATTTTATTTTCAGGACTTATTGGATTAGTTATTGGTCATTTGAAGAAGGAGTGGCTTATATGATTTTGTGGGAATTATTTCTTAGTTTTTTAAAAATTGGAATGTTTAGCTTTGGTGGTGGATATGCTGCTTTGCCATTAATACAAAACGAAGTCATTGAACAACATCATTGGTTAAGTATACAAGATTTCACTAATTTAATTACTATTTCCCAAATGACTCCTGGACCAATTGCTATAAATTCTGCAACATTTGTCGGTTTTCGTATCGCTGGATTTCAAGGCGCAATAGTTGCAACACTTGGATCAATTACACCCGCTTTTTTCATTGTTCTTAGCTTAGCCTACTTATATCAGCGTTATAAAAAATTAAATAGTCTACAGTACCTCTTACAAGGGCTCAGACCGACTATTGTCGCTTTAATTGGAACAGCAGGGATTATATTAATACGCAGTTCATTGTTTGCTAATTCATCTCTAAAGCCTTTAGTATTTACTAATGTTAATTGGCGCATGTTATGTTTAATAATAATGTCTTTTATCGCATTCACAAAAACAAAATGGCATCCCATCCTTATAATGTTACTAACAGGACTTTTAAATGTATTAATTGTTTTTATCCAACAATTACTTTAAATGAAAGCACGTGTGTAAAAAATTATTATATTAGTAACTGAATCGATAGTAAAAAATACATCTATAATCTATTTAATCTAGCAAATTAATCAATTCAACAAGTTCGATTCTTTTTTACTTTAAAACACAAAAAGCTCACCTTTATTATGAATTATTTCCCCATAATAAAAGTGAGTTTTTATGTAGTTTTTTCTATTAAGTTATCGTTCAAAAAAACAAAAAAAGCCGATTTCTCGACTTTTACCGTTTATATTACTCCGCAAGTAGGACTCGAACCTACGACATCGTGATTAACAGTCACGCGCTACTACCAACTGAGCTATTGCGGATTAATGCATGGCAACGTCCTACCCTCACAGGGGGAAACCCCCAACTACTATCGGCGCAAAGAAGCTTAACGACTGTGTTCGAGATGGGAACAGGTGTGTCCTTCTTGCTATCGTCACCACACATATATTGAGTGTTTTTGTTCACTCAAAACTGAATCTAACAGTTAAACCATTTACCGCTATCATGTATCATTCGTCTATTTGGTTAAGTCCTCGATTGATTAGTACTCGTCCGCTCCATGTATCACTACACTTCCACTTCGAGCCTATCGACCTGATCGTCTTTCAGGAATCTTACTCTTTTAAAAAGATGGGAAATCTCATCTTGAGGG
>NZ_JAGN01000014.1 GCF_000526675.1 Atopobacter phocae ATCC BAA-285 | reverse complement strand
ATAGTGATCGTGGTTACCAATACACCTCTCATGCATTCGCTCAATTTATTAAGGATCACCAAGCCATTCAAAGTATGTCACGTGTAGGAAAATGTATCGATAATGGGCCAATGGAGAACTTTTTTGGCATTCTTAAATCAGAATTATATTATTTAAATAAATATGATGCGTTTGAAAGTTTAAAGAAAGATATTGATCAATATATTCATTTTTTTAACACTAAACGAATCACATTAAAGATGGGTTTAGCTATTCCAGCATAAAAAAACACCTATGGATGAAAAACCATAGGTGCATAAAATTTATTTTTTTACCTGTCTACTTGACAGGGAGCAGTTCACATTCACAATGTGAATGATTTGAGTCTTTTTTTGTTTAACTTGAACTTTATTCCTTTAAACGAAATAATTTTTAGCATGTTCTGCAAAGCGAACTAACTCTTTCAAAATATTCGGTTCTGCCTGTGAATGTCCAGATGCATCTGCAAAAATTAACTCTGCATGTGGCAGTGCTTGGAATAAATCCCAAGCACCACTTGGCCTACAATCAACATCATATCGTCCATGAACAATATGAATCGGCACATCTTTTAAAACATGTACACGATTTAATAAATAATTATCATCCTCGACAAAACAATTATGAACAAAATAATGACATTCTAAAGTTGCAAGTGCGATACCTTGACGAACAGTTTCTCCAGTCCATTTTTCCATGGGTTGTGGCAGTAAAGTTGTAATGCCACTTTCCCACTCAAACCAAGCTCGCGCAGCATTTTCTCTAACATTGGCATCATCACTTGTTAACAATTCATAATAAGCGGGAATAATTGCATCTCGCTTCTCTTTGGTAATTGGTTCTACAAATTTTTTGAATAATTCAGGATAGAAATAACTGCTACCTTCTTGAAATAACCAATCATTATCTGAAGGTCTGCCTAAAAATACACCTCGCAAAATCAATCCTATTATTTGTTGTGGATATTTAATCGCATAATGTAAAGCAAGTGTTGTCCCCCAACTACCTCCCATAACTAGCCACTGATCAATACCTAACTGTCTTCGGATTTGTTCCATATCATCTACTAAATGATGCGTGGTATTCTCTTCTAAGCTAGCAAAAGGGGTACTTTTACCACAGCCTCTTTGGTCAAATTGAATGATACGATAAAAAGTAGGATCAAAAAATTGTCGACTCATTGGATTCGATCGACTGCCTGGACCACCATGTAAAACGATAACCGGTTTGCCATTTGGATTACCTGATTCCTCAACATAGATGGTATGCACATCTGATACAGGCAATTGATGAATTTGATAGGGTTCTATTACTGGGTATAATGATTGCTTCATTGCACATCACTTCTCTTTTCTCTCTTATTTTAAAGGCTTGTAAAATGCACGATTATCTAATCCAAATATTCTTGGCGAATATTCGCCTGCTGGTGTTTTATCAAGTGCACTTTGCAACATATTCATCGTCGCATCCAACATGTCTAATTGATGAAGGACTTCTGCTTCCATGATTTGCGGACGAACGGGAGAGCCATATTCTAATTTGCCATGATGACTTAAGATCATATGTTTTAACAAAATTACTGATTCATTAGCTTGGTCAATATCTAATTCTTGACATGCGGTTGCAATCATTTCATCGACAATAACAATATGTCCTAATAGATTGCCCGCTAATGTATATTCTGTCCCGACCGCACCTGATAATTCAATCGTTTTGCCAATATCATGTAAAATTGCTCCAGCGTACAACAATGACGGATTTAATTGATCATACTGTTCAATTAAATGTTCCGCTATTTTTAAAATTGAAATCGTATGAAATCCTAATCCTCCTGAAAATGCATGATGATGTCTTTTGGCTGCAGGAAACGTGAAAAAATCAGAAGTGGTTTGATTTAAAATGTTTCGAACAATTCGATTGATTGCACCATCTGTTATTTTAAATAAGTAATATTGTAATGCATCACTCATCTCATCTTTTGTCATTGGCGCACTTTCCATATAAAGCGATGGATCATTGTTAGGATCAGTGTCTTCTAAGACGAACAATTTTTCAATTCGTACTTGCGGCTGACTATTAAAAATTTCTCGTCTTCCTATTAAATGAACAACACGTCCTGTTTGATATCGCTCAATTTCTTCTGGGGTGGCACTCCAATATTTACCATCCATCGCTCCCGAACGATCTTGAAATGTAAAAGCAATAAAGGGATTGCCATTTTTTGCTGTTCGAATATCCGCTTGCTTAATTAATACAGTTGTATCAATTGTTTCATTTACTTCGTACGCATATAATTTTTTCACGATATATCTCCTTTATAGTCTAGTAATTGCTACCGATTCATGTGATTCTTTCCAATCCATAATTGAGTGATCAAATGTAAATATAATCACTTGACGAGAATGGCTTACTTGCTTCAATATGTCATAAGTACGATGTCGTCGATCAAAATCAAAATTAATAAAAGCATCATCAACTACAAGCGGTAATCTTAAATGGACGGCCGTTTGTTCAATAAAAGCTAATCGAATCGACAAATACAACTGTTCTAATGTACCTGTTGATAAATTCACTAATTTTAACCACTCGTTATCTCTTGTTTTAACTTCTATATTTTTCTGGCCACTACGAATTGACACGTAACGTCCATCCGTTAATCGACTAAAGTATTGAGCCGCACACTCAAACACTTGATTTAAATCACTACCAATCGTTGCTGATAAAACGCGTTGTAGCCATACACTCCCTATTCGTCTACTTCCCCACGAAATAAGTTGTTCATATAACTGAGCCTTCAATTGTTCAAGATTTAATAATTCTGTCTCATATGAACCTAACCTGCTCAGATGTGTTAACTTCGCTTCCACTTGTGCTAATTGATTCGTTAGATGGTTCAATTCATGGATGGCCTTTGCTAAATCCTTCTCAACTTGAATCAATCGTTCGTCTAGTGCTTTCCAGTCAACTTGTTCTAAACGTTCCATGTAATCTTTTAGTAACGATGTTAAACGATCACGTTCAATAATCGCTAATTGACGAGCTTGTTCTCGATTGACATGTGCTAATAAATCTTCCCAATGCGTTTGATTAATTTGACGAAGCCACATTTTCTTTTGTTCATCCATTTTCTCTAACTGGGCTTTCACCTGTAGTTGTTTATCTGTAAAGTATTTTAATTGACGCTGTCTTTCATCAATTAATTGACTTAATTGTTCTTGTTCCTTTAATAAGCTTTCGATGGATTCTTGTACACTTTCTTTTGTATCTAATTGTCCCTCTTGATAAGTACTCAATCGTTGGTTCATCCGCTTTAACCATTGTTCTTCTTTTACTTCTTCAACTTTTAACGATTGCTCTAATTCTTCTTTATGTACATTAGCAATAATCAAATTCTCAAATCCATTTGACTTTATAAATTGATCCCAGTCTTGAATCAACCCGCTAAAACGCGATTGTATCGCCCAGTCATTCAGCTGTTGATTTAATGTTTCATCCCTTTGATTAATTGTTTCTTGCTCTGTCATTAATTGTTTGAATTCATGATTCAATTGTTCTAAACGTTCTTTTTTAAATACTAATGGATGATTCTTTTTCTCGTCCTGATTTGTTTTTCTCTTAGTTAATGCCCATGCCCCTACAAGTAAACATCCACCTAAAATGATACTTAACATACGTGCATTACTTTGCATAGTCCAACCCACTATGATAGCCAAAATCCCTCCAATACCTGTTGCCCCAATAAAAAGACCTTCATATAGGTTAATTGATTGCGAACGATTTGTTAGGTTCGTTTGTTCATTATCTAATTCATTTTGTATTTGTTGTTGTTCATTACGTAGTTTATTCATTAAAATGGTTAATGTTTGCCGTCGTTGCTCAATTTCATTTTGCTGGTGAACTAATTGTTTGAGATAACTACGCTCATCTGGTGATAAAGGTTGCCGTAAATGATGTAAACGATTCACATCTTTAACTTGTCCTAAATGATAATTTTGAACAAGACTTGTTATCCGCTGATGAAGGTCATTAAGTTGATGACGCTTCAACTCATTTTGTTGGCGTATCTTCAATTGCTCCTTCGTTTCATTTAGCCATTCATTTAATTGAACTAATGAATGGGTTAGTTGGCTTTCTCTCTCAAAAATATCTTGATGCAATTCAATTTGCATGAGTTCTTGATTCATTTGATTAATTTGATCTTCCAATGCATGATAACGAGTAGTATAAGTAATCATCTGCTCAACCTCTTCTTTTGAGAATGGACTAGCTAATTGATTAGCTATTTCGTGATACTGTAAATACTCCTCATATAATGCTTGTCGCTCTTTTAATTGTTGACTCAATTGCTGTTCTTGTCGTAATTGTTCAACACGTTGCTGTGCTTCTTGCTTTAAAGGTTGTAGCTGACTTTCTTCTTTTTCAAGAACAAAATATTCATCTTGTTGCTGTTTCAATTCATCTACTTGTTCTTTCTTTAATCGCAATTGTTCAAGCGTTTGATCGATTGGCTTTTTGCTTGAACGCAAGGTGTATAAATCACTAGCTTCTTCTTCTAAGCGTTCACTCAATTCGAATAACGCTAACGAGCCACTACCACTAAGTGTATAAAAAAGAGCATTCAATTTATCTTTTTCGATTTCAGTGAGTTGATGTAATTCATCTTGATTAAATTGAAACAATTGCTTCATATCTTGCTCATTTAAATGATTTAAATAATCAGACAACACTTTCTCAGGCAATACTTCTCCAGTCATTGATGTGACTTGAAAAGTCTGGACTTTATCTGACATCGAGCGAGCTACCCAAAAACAAAACCCCTCTTTTGCTTCAATTAACAAGCGTCCACCCATATATTTAGTTTTCTTCTCTCGATAATCCCTACGACTTTTTGCTTGCTTTGGGAATCCAAACAACATTTGACGAATAAATTCTATCAAGGTTGATTTTCCCGCTTCATTTAATCCATAAAAAATATTCATTCCTGGAGTTAGGTGGTAAACTCGCTGATTTAAAGCGCCAAAGCGCTCAATTTCAATCGTTTTTATCATCGCTATCCTCCTCTGCTAATTGCTCATCATCAATCCACTGACTTAATAAGTTAACACTCGCATCATAACTAGCTTGCCAAAAACTCGGTTGCTCCAAAATTTCTTGACCCACAATTTCTCTCACTTTTGGACTCCGCATTAGCTCTTCTAACGCTTCTCGTTGTTGATGAGGGTCATTTAATCGATGTTGAACATCCTTAAAATGTTTCTTTAAAGCATCGTTTAATAAAATTTGTTTTTCTTCAATTGCTTCTTTAATATGCAAGTGACTAATTAAATAAGGGAGCCATTGTTGTTCATAATGTGGAGTTGATCGAATAACTTCTCGAACATCAGCATCAACAGCTACTCCTAAAATTAATTCTAAGTTCACCGCATGTTCATTACCTATTTGTTCTAATTGTTGCATTACTTGGTCATTTAGTTCACCTATTGATTCTGCTTTTAAGATGGTAATTGTATGATTAATAAATTGAAATGTTGCTGTTGAATGAAAGTCAACCTGTGGCATTGCATCGGCTTTTAGAGTAACTAAATAGACACCTTTATCGCCTACTTCCTTACGATTTCTTGCTTGTAAACTACCTGAATAATAAATTGCTGGTTGAATCGATAAAGATTGTCGTTTATGAATATGCCCTAACGCCCAGTAATCGTATTGCTTTTGACTCATCTCATCAATAGTAAACGGTGCATATTTATCTTGTACTTCACTAGACGCTAAATCTCCGTGATAAAGACCGATGTGCCAGTCAACATCAGCGTCTTTGGTTGGAAATTCACTCAATTGACTCTCTTTCACCCAACGTGTAGGGTAGCTAAATCCACTAATTGCTACTCGCTCACCTTTTATGTTTTCAAATGTTTTTGTTTCAACTTGTGTGTCAAAAATGTGTACATTCGGCGACCAATTCATTACTTGTGTTGGCGATGACTCAAAATCATGATTCCCATAACTTATATATACTTGAATTCCCTTGTCTTGTAATCGTTGAAATTGATCTTTTAAAAATAAAAGTATTTGTAATGAACGTTCCTGACTATTATATAAATCTCCTGGAAAAACGATAAAATCCACTGCTTCTTGAATTGCTAAATCAATTAATCGCTTAAAAGCTTCTTGTGTGCCTATTCTAATGCGTTCTCGTAAATTAGCGCTTTGTCCTAACTCAGGACGATACTCTAAATGACAATCTGCTGCATGTAAAAAGCGTATCACCGTATCGCTCCTTTCTAAGTCTTTCATTCAATAAAATTTTTATCTCTTTTATTATACCAAAAAAGAGACAGAGTCTACTTCACTCTATCTCTTAAAAATTAATTAATTAATTCATTTTTAACTTGTTTATTCGCCTGCAGATTCGTGTTGGCTATAAACTTCTTGAACAGGCTTCATAATGATACGATTAATATCTTCCATTACTAAGCTTAATTCACGTTCAGCTTCCATTAAGTTACGAACAAATTCATTTTCTGTTGCTTTTGTCGCAATTTCTTCAGCATGTTTCATATCTGCTTCTGTAATTTCTTGACCTGTCATTTGTTTTTGTTGTAATTCAATTTGAATATTTCTAAAATCTTCGAATAACTTTTTAGCAATATCATTTTTAAAGATGGTATTAAAAGCTTCTTCTAATTTTTTGAATGCGTCTAATTCACGTAATTCACGTTCTAATTGATTAGCTGTATCATAAATATTGTTATTCATATGATTCATCTCCTTTTATATACTACTACTGTATTTATCTTGCCCATTCAGTATAACGTATCTTGATACGAGACTCAATCGTCCCGAAATTATTTATTTTATTAATCTAACCATTCGTGTAATTGGTTTCCCCATTTATTCGATTGCTCATCTAATAAAATTTTTGCTTTATTAATCCAAATATCTGCTTGTTTTTTGACTTTATCCATCGTTTGATTAATTTGATTTTCTACTTCTTGATCAATCAATCCATTAGACTCCCGCTCTACACCAAATGGCGTTTGATTCGTAACTTCAATAATATTAGCCATTTCTTGACTAAATAACGGAGAAATATTTTCTGCTGCTGAACCGAATAGGCGATGGTTTGCGGTTGTTTCATCAAACCCTAGCCACGTCGCTACGACTATATCTGGTGTGTAAGCAATCATCCATTGCGCAGCAACCCCTTCATTGTTTTCAGTTTCAGTTGTTCCTGTTTTTCCGGCCATGACATAGCCATTTTGTGCTGAAGCGCCTGTTCCATAATCACTATATACATTCAACATCATTTGGGTCATCGTTTGTGCAACTTTAGGGGTTGTCACTTTATATGTAGTTGGCCGTTTATTAGATACAATGACTTTGCCACTTGCATCTACAATTTGACGAATAAAGAATCCTTTTGACCGGATGCCCTGATTAGCAAACGTTGTATAAGCACTTGCCATCATCATCGGTGATACACCTTTTGTCATTCCACCTAAAGCTAAACCTAAATATTTGTCATCTTTAGTCGTTTTAATACCAAATTGTTTTAATTTATTAATTCCTTTATCTAACCCTACTTTATCCATCAACCAAACAGCTGGGGCATTCCAACTCATTTGTAATGCTTCTGTCATCGTCACCTGTCCTTGATAGGCATGATTCCAATTTTCCGGCGTATATTGATCTGAACCGTAAGATAGTTTTTCATCTTTTAGTAAATCTTCAGGCGTATAACCTGCTTCTAATGCCGGGGTATACACCACTAAAGGTTTTAACGTGGAAGCTGGCGCAACACGCATTTGTGTCGCTCGGTTGAATCCTCGAAAAACATGTTCTCCATCTTCATTTCTTCCACCAAATAATGCGCGAACTCCTCCAGTTGAAGGATCCATGGCAATTGAGGCGCTTTGAACCACTGTTCCGTCATCTGCATCAGGAAAGTTGTTGTGTCGATAGGCAGCATCCATTTGCATTTGCATCGTCTGATCTAATGTCGTATAAATACGATAGCCACGTTCCATTATCTCTTCTTCTGTTAATCCATATTCATAAATCGCTTCATTAATCACCGCATCAAAATAATCAGGGTAACGATAGTCTTGCGGCGCTTGATAATTGTTGACTAAATTAAATCCTTCTCCAGCAGCTTGGGTTGCTTCTTCTGAAGATATAGCGCCGTTACTTTCCATTACGGTCAAAACGGTGTTACGTCGATTAATCGCTCGATCGTAATCATCGACCGGATTGTATATTGATGGTCCTTTCAACATCCCTGTTAATGTTGCTGATTCACTTAAAGATAACTCACTTGCATTTTTTCCAAAATAACGTTCACTTGCATCTTGGATACCATATACTCCATTACCAAAGTATGCATGATTTAAATACATTTCCAAAATTTCATTTTTAGTATAAATTCGTTCAATTTCTAATGCTAAAAATAACTCTTTAATCTTACGACTGAATGTTTGATCTAATGTCAAATATGCATTTTTAGCTAATTGCTGGGTAATCGTACTTCCACCACCGCCAATTCGTCCAAAGTGAATAATATAGCTAACGGCAGCACGACCAATTCCTTTTAAATCAAATCCATGATGTTCATAAAATCGCTTATCTTCTGTTGATACAACCGCTTTTTGCATAACAGGACTAATTGATTCTAGCGGAACAAACGTCCCCTTATTTCGACTCACTGTCCCCGCTTCATCACCATCTTTATCAAAAATAATTGTTTCTTGTGCTAACCCTTGTTTTAAAGTACTGACATCGCTTGTTTTAGCCAGAAACACTAAATACGTACTACCTGCTAAAATAATCCATAAACCGATTAAAATAATCACTTTATTCATTCGGTATTTGCGCCAAAAATTTAAAACTTTTCTATGTGTTTTTTCATACCAATACATAAATTTTTCGTTTTTCTTTAACAATTGAAATGGTATACTCAACCAATTTAATAGTGTAGAAAAGAATTCTTTTAATTGATTCAACGTCTTGCCTCCTTGAACACTCAATCCATCTTCAGTATTTACTTTTTATTTTATGCTCATTTTTATTTCATTACATCCAACTTTTAGCCGATATATCATTACAAGAGTATCTTGATTACAACTATTGTATCCTGTTTTTTCACAAAAGTTATAATCTATACACGAGTTTCTTTAATATTTGATTAATCTTTATCGATTTCACAAAAATTATGATAAAATATGTGTGCATATTCTATCATAATTACTTGAAATTCGTAGAAAGGATTGGTTTAATTTGAGGCGTCATCAAAAAACAAAAGCAGAATTTATGGACGACTTCTTAAATGATCCCTTATTCTCAAATTTAACCCTTGAAGAAAAAAACGCCTTAAAAAAATATAGTTACGTTCGAAGTTACGATAAAGGTCAAATTTTATTCTACGACGGTGACGAACGAACACGTCTATATTATTTAGGTGAAGGATTAATTCGTCTAGAAAATGATGATCCATCAGCTAGCTTTTCTTACATTGACTATGTTAGTGAAGGAAAATTTTTCCCTTATGGTGGATTATTTAGTGATAAATATTACCGTTACTCTGCCTACGCGTTAACAGCAATTTCTGTTGTTTATATTCCTGCTAAAGAATTTGAGAGCATTATTTTAAATAACAAAGATGCTTTAGTCGATATGTATACACATCTCTCTGATGTTCTAAGCTACCACGAATTACGTGTAAGAAATAGTAATACATCAAGCGCCACCGACCGAGTCATTCAATCGTTAGCCATTTGGTCACGCGATATCGGTCAACTTCATCCAAACAGAACGATTCGAATTCCTTACCCTTTAACTATTACTGAGCTAGGCAGAATGAGTGGAACATCTCGAGAAACTGCCGGTACCATTATTAAACAATTAAAGCAAGAAGGCCGTATTGAATATGCTTCTAAATTTTTAACATACATTGATTTAGAATATTTTGAATCGTTTCTTAATTAATATTTTAAAGCAATCATGCATTATTAAGATTCATACTTCTTTTATTTTTATAAGTCTTTATTTATTTTTATAACATTTTTAATGTTTGAACATATACAAAAAGGCGCTATCCAAAATAGGATAGCGTCTTTTTTCTCATATCGAACCCTGTTTTAGGCGTTCCATGAACGCAATGACATTTTTATGGTTGTCTCCATCGCTTATTGCGCATAATGACATCTTCATCGCGAGATGATTACATTTCTTTTGGCGCTTCTACTCCTAATAATTTTAATGCATCTTTGATAATTGATGAAGTTGCTTTAACTAATACTAAACGAGCATATAACTCTTGATCTTCTACTAAAATTTTACTATTTGCATAGTATTTATTGAATGCTTGAGCTAAATTAATCACGTATTTAGCAATCACAGATGGCTCATATTGATCATGGGCACGTTTTACTGTATCTGGATAGTTTTTAATTAATTTTAGAACATCCCAACTATAATCATCACTTAATGCTAATGACTCATTAGACACATTTAAGTCTTCCGCTTTTTTCAGAATACTTTGTGTACGCGCGTGTGTATATTGTACATATGGCCCTGTTTCGCCTTCAAATTGAACCACTTCTTCTAACGAGAAGTCGAAACTGTTCATTCGATCGTTTTTCAAGTCGTGGAAGACAACTGCTCCAACCCCTACTTGTTTAGCTACTTCTTCTTTGTTTTCAAGCGTTGGATTTTTTGCTTCAATTTGTTCTTGCGCTAATGAAATTGCTTCATTTAATACTTTTTCTAATAAAACAACTTTTCCCTTACGTGTTGAAAGCTTTTTACCGCCTAATGTAATTAAGCCAAATGGAATATGGTGCATATCGTTTGACCAATCATAACCCATTTCTAATAACACTGCTTTAAGTTGTTTAAAATGATAACTTTGTTCATTTCCAACAACATATAGCACTTGGTCAAAGTTATAATTACGTTTGCGGTATAATGCTGCCGCTAAGTCACGAGTAATATATAATGTTGCACCATCACTTTTACGAATTAAAGCTGGGTTAAGATCGTATTTTTCTAGTTCAACAATATCTGCTCCACGATTTGATTTTAATAAATCTTTTTCTTGTAATTGTTCAATGATTTCATCCATTTTGTCATTGTAGAATGCTTCACCGTTATATGAATCAAAACTGATTCCTAATAAATCATAGACACGATTAAATTCACGTAATGATTCATTTTTAAACCAATCCCATAATTCTTCTGCTTCTGCGTCGCCATCTTCTAATTTTTTGAACCATAGACGTCCTTCATCTTCTAATTCTGGATGAATTTCTGCTTCAGAGTGGAATTTAACATATAGACGAAGCAGTTCAGCAATTGGATCTGCCTTCACTTCTTCTGGTGTTCCCCAAAGTTTATAAGCTACAATCAGTTTACCGAATTGTGTTCCCCAATCTCCCAAGTGGTTAATTTTTACTGGTGTATAACCTGTTTTTTCAAAAATATTAGCTAATGCATTTCCAATAACAGTTGAACGTAAGTGTCCCATTGACATTGGTTTAGCAATATTCGGACTAGACATGTCGATTGGTACATTACGCCCCCCACCAATTGTCCATGATCCGTACATTTCTCCTTCTTCCATCCATGTTGACAATACATCTTTTGTATAGTTAGCACGATCTAGTTTAAAGTTAATATAAGGGCCCATTGGTAATACTGCATCGAATGTAGATGCATCAATTTGTTCTGCTACTTCTTTAGCAATCTCCACTGGTGATTTACGTAAGGATTTAGCTAATGTAAAACATGGAAAAGCTAAATCGCCATGTTCTGTATGTTTTGGTACTTCAACTAAGCTATAAATAGCTTCCTGTGTTAAATGTTCACCTAATACTTTAAATAGAGATTCTGTCACTAATTGTTTATAATCCATTGAATTCATTCTCCTCTTATAATTTTTTAAATAAAAAAGCCTCTATAACAATTTCTTGTTATAGAGGCGCTTGAATGCACGGTACCACTCTACTTTATAAGTTAGCAAATTGTTTTATAATGAAACAATTTCAATTAACTTATACTCATTTTGTTAACGGAGCTGTCTCCGGGATTGGCTACTTAACGTTCACCCATCCATTTATCAAGTGCGGTTCAATTCATGTTCTGTGTCGGCTTACACCGTCCCGACTCGCTAAAATCATTCCATCAATCTACTCTCTTGACAATTAATTTTAAGTATATTCTTTTAAGTATCTTACTATCATCATAACGAAAGGCTACATGAATGTAAAGCATAAAACTAAAAATGAATAAAATATTTTCTTGCTATTTTCTCTATAATTTAGGATTATGGTAGACTTTTGTTTCATTGGTAATCATCTTCATTAACTTGCTATATAAAGTATTCCAAGCACTGATTGCTTTTTCTGAACGTTTTTGACTTACTTTTGTTAAGTATTCATCGCGTTCTTTTCCTTCCTTCATTTTCATAGCTTCTTTATCCGTTTTATCTAAATCTTTATTAAAATCTTTAATTAATTGATCTTTTTCTGGTTGTATTAATTCATTTAGAGCAGTTTCATAGTTAAAGTTAGCTAACGCATCTACACCACGGAACGTCCAGTAAGCACCGCCGTCACTGATGTTATCCGTTCCTTTTTGATATGGTTTTGGTGTTTCAGTTATTCCACTATAAAACGGTACATACACCGATGTTTCTGGTACACCTAACGCTAACCAATGAATGCCTGCTATTTCATTTGGCATGTCTGGACGTATTTGTAGTATATGAGATTCCATTGTATGTGGAACATTCATCGGACGGAATTGTGCTTTTGGATTTTTGCGATAATCATACTCTGTATCTTGATAATGTGCAGATAACACTTTTTGTACATCTTCCACACTTATTTTTTTATCTGGTTTAACTGAGAAAGCAAAATCATCTTGTTTTACATCTTGTTTTAAGCTTGGTGTTAGCATTTTTTGACCATACCATACACGTGGTAAATTATAATACTTATCTTCTTCACGATTAACACCATATATTTTTTCAAAAACAAATGGATCGCCTTCTTTATATTGTTTAGCTTTAATGGCTGTTTCTTTTAAATCTTTTGACATCATGAAATGATCAGAATCATCAAAATTGACTGTTTCAATGGCTAATTGATTAGCTACCACTGCATAGTGATCATCTGGCAAACGATAAGCAACCCACTGATGGCCTGAACCGATTTCCATATACCAAATTTCATCTTTATCAGAAAACATGAGTCCATTGGCTTCTGCAGCACCTTCTTTTTCAACAATCTGCCCTAGACGTTCGACTCCTTCACGTGCTGTTTTTATGTAAGGTAGAACAACTGCATTCATACTATCTTCCGCAATTCCCGTTTCAACGAATGGATCCACTTTTAAAATCGCTTCATTTGCCTCTGCTGATTCTGTTCCACTCATGGCTACACCAGCTGAGTTAATACCCGCTTCATCAAATTGACCTTCTGATTCATCCCATTCTGGTGTTGCGGTTACTTTTAATCGATCTTTGGGGATATCTGTTGTAAAACCATTTGCCTTAGACTTATATTTTGTTTCTTTATTTTTCCCAGCAGGATAAACGACAAAACGCTTCGTCCAAGCAGTTCCCATATCTTCGTTCCGTGCTATCATTGTTGAACCATCAGCTGATGCTTTTTTACCTACTAAAACAGTTGTACAGGCTTCAATTGTACCAAGAGGAGTTAGTAGCGTAACGGCAGCCAAACTTGTTATAGCTTTTCCCATCCATTTTACTTTCATCTTAAACATCCCTTTCGCATGTCTATTTCACGAGATATTGATTATTTCTTAATAAAGCGCTATCATTTTACTTTTTTATAAAACGGGTCACTTCAATTACCCGTTTTAAATGCCTTATTTTGTAATAATTGTACCACCATCAGATTCAATCACTTCTTTAATATTTTCAAGTGATGTGATTATTGCTTTACCTTCTGTTGTATGTTCTACAAAATTAATTGCTGCTTCTACTTTTGGTAACATACTACCTGGAGCAAATTGATTTTCTGAAATGTATTGTTTCATTTGTTCTACAGTCACGCGTTCTAATTTTTCTTGATTTGGTTGATTAAAGTTAACGTATACATTATCAACACCTGTTAATACTAAGAAAATATCCGCATGAATTAACTCTGCTAATGTTTGGCTTGCAAAATCTTTATCAATAACTGCTTCAACTCCACGTAGTTGACCATCTTCTTCAACCACTGGAATTCCACCACCACCAGCTGACACAACAATATTGCCACTGTTTACTAATGTTTCAATCATATCAATTTCTTTGATTGAAATTGGTTTTGGACTTGGCACAACTTTACGCCAACCGCGTCCTGCATCTTCTTTAAACTCTGCCCCAGTTTTTTCCATTTCTGCTTTAGCTTGTTCTTCAGTTAAGAATGGTCCAATTGGTTTTGCTGGATTTTTAAAGGCTGGATCATCTTTGTCTACTACCACTTGTGTAACGACAGAAGCTATTGATTTTTTGATTCCTTTTTGAGCTAAAGCATTGCCCATTGCTTGTTGTAACCAATAACCAATTGATCCTTCTGTCATTGCAACTGCTGAATCTAATGGGAATGCAGGATTTTCTGGAGAATCTGCTGCTGCCATTTGTAACAATAAGTTACCTACTTGTGGTCCGTTACCATGTGTAATAATTAATTCATCACCATTTTCAATGAATTGAACTAAATATTTAGCAGTATCTACTAACGCTTGTTGTTGTGCTTCTGCACTTGCATCACTTGATAAAATTGCATTTCCACCTAAAGCTACTACGATTTTTCTACTCATCTGTTTTATCTCCTTCTTTAGTGACTAATGAATATAATGCATTCGCATAAATATCCATTGCTTCACGTATGTTTTCTAATTCAATATATTCATCAATTTGATGTTCTGTTTCAGGATATTTTGGTAAGCGTGCGCCATATGCTACACAATTTGGCATCGTACGAGCGTATGTTGCCCCACCACTTGATTCTGGTTCAGTCATATCTCCAGAGTATTCACGATACACTTGAAGTAAGTTTTGAATTAATGTGCTCTCAATTGGTACATATAAAGAATCTAAATAGTCAAATTCTTCATACGTTAAACCTGCACGTTCAACCGCGTCAATTAATGGTTGAACCATATCCATTTTATCTATGGTGACTGGCATACGAATGTCTAAATGCGCTTCTGAGTGATCGTTATCAATAATCACTTTACTTACATTCAAAGTAAGCGGTCCAGATACATCGTCCTGTTTATCTGATCCTACTACTTTTTCTGCTAATGGATGGTCAAGCGATTCCGCAATAAATTTTACCAGTGGATGTTGTTCAATTTGATTTAATCCTTTTAAGTAAGCTACTACCGCATTTTGCCCACTCGGTGCATCTTTACTATGGACTGACCGGCCTTTAACCGTTAAGCGTTCGGAATCAAAATGATGTTCTATATCCAATTCATCTAATGCTTTCATAATTTGCTCTGAATATTCATCCGATGTAATCACTTCATCAGGTACAACATTAAATGCGCCACCTATTTCAAATTTCAATGTATCTGATCCTGGACCATAAATTTTAGATTGTAATAATTTCTTTTCTGCAAAGGTTAATGGGAAACTTGAATCTGGTGCAAATCCCATTGTAGCGGCTTCTTCTTTCTCACTATATTTAGCTATGCCACGCCACAATGTTTCTTCGTCCGTTCCAAATACAAAACGAACACGTTTATTAAACGTTACACCCTGTTCCATTAAAGCTTTAAGAGCACACAATGCGATAGCTGTTGGACCTTTATCATCTTGTGTTCCTCTTCCGTAAATTCGTCCGTTTCGAATCGTTGCTTTAAAAGGCGGTGTTGTCCATTTATCTTCATCTATTGCTGGAACAACATCTAAATGGCATAGCACAACAAACAACTCTTCGCCTGACCCAATTTCTGCATACCCATAATAACCTTCTGGATCAATGTACGTACGTAATCCCATTTCTTCACATGTTTTCAGTGTGTATTCTAAAACATCTTGAATACTTTGTCCGAATGGCGTTCCGTTTTCACCTTCGTTTAAAACGGAAGGAAAGTTGACTAACGACTTAATCAATTCATGACATGATTCCAAATGTGTTTCTTTAATAAACGAATTCATTCCTATCAACAACCTTTCATTATTTCAGGGAAAATTGAACAGCTTTCAATAGCTCCTCGTTTTGCTACAAAAAGCTGTTCAACTAATACTTACCTTAAAAGAGTGTAGCAATCCATAATATTGCTACTGACACAACAAATACTGTTGCGATTACTTTACCCATGAATTTCCACCATACACTTACTTCAACATGAGATAACGCTAAAGCTCCCATAACAATACCTGATGTAGGTGTAACTAAGTTAACAATTCCGCTACCTGCTTGATATGCTGTAACAACTAAATGTTTCGCCACACCACTGAATTCGCCTAAAGGTGCCATAATTCCCATTGTTGCACTTGCCAATCCACTAGTTGAAGGGATTAGGAAGCTCATTGGCATATAGAAAATGTATGTTAGAACAATAAACAATCCACTTGGAACACTGCTTAATGTGCGTTCACCCATATTTAAAATAGTTGCTGTAATCATACCGTCATTCATAATTACTTGAATACCGCGAGCTACGGCTACAACGATAGCAACAGAAAGTAAATCAGCCGCACCATCCATAAATACTTTGAAGAAACGTTCTTCACTCATACCATATACAACAGCTACAACTACTGACATAAAAATAAATAACATTGTAATTTCTGGGAAGTACCATTCACCAAGTGGTAACATATCTTTCCCTAAAACGCCACCTGCAAATGAACCTGTGATTGCCGATGTAGTATTCTCAAATAAACTTGTCCATTCGCCCCATGGAATTAAGCTAATTACCATTAAAGTAAACGTTACAGCAAACACAACTAATACGTTCTTTTGTTTTTTGTTTAATTCTTCGATATTGCTTTTATTTGCAAGATTGAATGCTTTTGCATGATTTTCACGTTGATCATGTACTAAAGATTTTGATGGATCTTTTTCAATTTTTGAAGCATAAGAATATACAAAGAAAATAGCGATTAGTAAAGTTACTACAAAGAAGATTAAGCGCCAAATGATACCTTCACCGATTGTAATTCCTGCAGCTTTTGTCGCTACCCCTGTCGCAAATGGGTTAACTGTAGAAGATAATACCCCTATTTGAGAACCTAATAAAACAATCGCTACACCGACAACCGCGTCGAAACCAACTGCAATCATAACTGGTACAATTAAAGGATAGAAAGCCATTGTTTCTTCACCCATACCATATGTTGTTCCACCTAATGCAAATAATGTCATTAAAACTGGAATTAACATTTTTTCGCGGCCTTTAAAGTTTTTAACAGTCGAAGCAATCCCTGAATCAAGAGCACCTGTCTCATTAACAACCCCTAAAAATCCTCCAACCATTAAGATGAAGAATGATACCTCAATAGAAGCAGAAGTGCTACCCTTTCCTAACATCCCCCATACAGGAGCTAACAACATATCATAAAAACCTTGTGGATTTTGAGATACACGTTCATACGTGCCTCGAATTAAGTTACCTGCTTCATCTACTTGATATTGCCCTGCTGGAATAATCCAGGTTAAAATTGCCATAATTACAATAATGATAAATAAGACCGTAAAAGTATTAGGCATTCTAAAGCCTTTTTTCTTTTTCTCTTCCATTTTATTCACCTTGCCTTTCTTTTTTATTATCTGCATTATACGCTGAAAGCCCTTTAAAATAAATAAATTATTCGAACTACTTTAAAAAAACTAAAAAGGACGGACGTTTGCCCGTCCTTTATAAAGGAACTACACTTTAGGGATAAATAAATTGCCTAATGTTGCAGCCATTACTGCTTTAATTGTGTGCATACGGTTTTCTGCTTGATCAAATTGACGAGCATATTTACTACGGAAGACTTCATCTGTTACTTCCATTTCTTTAACGCCAAATTGTTCTTCAATATTTTTACCGTATTGTGTTTCTGTGTCATGGAAAGCTGGTAAACAATGTAAGAAGATTACGTTATCATTTTCTGTTTTCTTTATTAATTCCATGTTTACTTGGTAGGGTTGTAATAATTTAACACGTTCTTCAAATTGTGCTTCTTCACCCATTGAAACCCAAACGTCTGTATAAACAACGTCTGCTCCTTTAGCTGCTTCATCTACATTATCTGTAATTAATAATTTAGAACCTGATTTTTCAGCAAATTTGCGTGCCATTTCTTGAACTTCGGCAGCTGGGAATAAGCTTTCAGGGGCACAAATTGTAATGTCTGCTCCTAAAATAGCTCCAGTTACTAATAAACTGTTAGCCATGTTGTTACGTCCGTCACCAAAGTATGCTAATTTAATTCCTTGGATTTTTCCAAAGTTTTCTTTAACTGTTAAGAAGTCAGCTAACATTTGTGTTGGATGCCATTCATCTGTTAAACCATTCCATACAGGAACGCCAGAGAATTCTGCTAATTCTTCAACAACTGATTGTTTGAATCCACGGAACTCAATTCCGTCAAACATACGTCCAAGTACTTTAGCTGTATCTTCAACTGATTCTTTTTTACCGATTTGGATGTCGTTAATTCCTAAGTATTCAGGATGTGCACCTAAATCAATTGCAGCTGTTGTAAAAGCAGCACGTGTACGTGTTGATGTTTTTTCGAATAATAAACAGATATTTTTATTTTCTAAGTAGTGATGAGGAATTCCTCTACGTTTTAAATCTTTTAAATGAGCACTAAAGTCAATTAGGTACTCTAATTCTTCTGGAGTGTAATCACTTTCTTTTAATAAACTTCTGCCTTGAAATACTTGTGTCATAATTAATAGCTCCTTTATATTTAATATCTCTTGATAAAAATAAGCTCGTTTTATTGTTATACACTAAGATAAAACGAGCCTATTTACAGATTCAATAAATGATTCAATTACCTTCTTACGTCAAATAATTGATTATTTTGACCAGTCAACTGATTCACGACGTAAAGGCATTGACATACAACGAGGACCACCACGACCACGAACTAATTCCGATCCTGGCATTTTGTGAAGTTTTAATCCTTTTTCTTCAAGGTAGTTATTTGTCACTGTGTTGCGATCGTAAACTACAATTTCACCTGGAGAAATTGTTAATGTGTTTGAACCATCATTCCATTGTTCACGAGCTGCTGCAACAATGTTACCTGCTCCACAACGAAGTAATTCAACTTTGCGACCTAATGTTTTTTCTAAAACTTCTTGAAGAGTTGATGTTTCTTCAACAACTTTTAGGTCATCTCCATTTTTAGTAATGGAGTAAACTGTCAAGTCACCTTCGATTTCAGGGTGAATTGTAAATTTATCCACATCAATCATTGTAAATACTGTATCTAAGTGCATGAATTTACGATTTTGAGCTAAGTTAAACGCTAAAACTTGTTCATAACCCATATCTGCTGCAAACAAGTTACGAGCTAATTTTTCGATAGATTCTGGCGCTGTACGTTGACTCATACCAACTGCAACGACTTTATCTGTAAGAACTAACTCATCCCCACCTTCAATACGGCTGTTTTCAGTACGGTTGTATAAGCGAGGTACTTCTGCATCTTTATATTTTGGATGATATGTAAAGATATATTTAGCATAAAGTGTTTCACGGTTACGTGTCTCACTGTACATGTGGTTAATTGATACACCATGTCCGATTGTCGCAAATGGATCACGTGTAAAGTATAAGTTTGGCATTGGGTCAATCGCGAATGGATAATCCGATTCAACCATATCAGATAATTCTTTTTCTTTTAACTCTGGCAATTCAACTTTTTGAATACCTGCCATTGTTTTTTCGATAAATTCTTTATTATCTTCAATACTTAATAAGAATTCACGAATTAATTCACGTGTTTTAACACCTTTAATATCTGCTTCATCTAAGTATTCTTCTAAGAATTGTTCTTTTAATTCTGGTGTTGTTAAACTTTCAGCAGCTAAATCTTCTAAATAAACTACCTCTACACCATTTTCGCGTAAAATACGAGCAAAGTTATCATGCTCTTCTTGTGCGCGTTCTAAAAATGGAATATCATCAAATAATAGACGTTCCAAGTAATCTGGAACTAAGTTTTCTAATTCTTTTCCCGGACGGTGAAGCATTACTTCTTTTAATCGTCCAATTTCTGAAAAGACTTCAATTGGTTTGTTCGACATGAGAAATCCACCTTTCTTATTTATAAGCGTTTATTGTGATCACATTTAACCGCTTCATTGACTAAAGTATAGCATAACGAGAAAGCCCTTACATCTATACTTTAACATTTAAAGTGTCGGATTTTTCACATTTTTAATCTATTTTATCGTTTTCGTAATGATGTTGTAATTCTAAATTCGGAAATTTTTGTTGTCTCAACACTTCATATAGAACGATGGAAACTGCATTAGATAAATTAAGTGAACGAACATGTTGATCGTCCATTGGTAAACGAATTGCTTTTTCCGCGTGCTCACGCATAAATGTCTCAGGTAATCCTGTTGTTTCTTTCCCAAACATCAAAAACACTTCATCTAAAGAAGCATAATCGACATCTGAATAAACTTTATTAGCAAATTTTGAAACTAAAAATAAAGGACGACCATCCAAAAAATTCATAAAAGCTTCAAGATTTTCATGATATGTTATATCAACATGTTGCCAATAGTCTAATCCTGCACGTTTTAAATGTTTATCATCAGTCTTAAATCCTAATGGTCGAATTAAATGTAAATGCGTATCTGTGCCAGCACAAGTTCTAGATATATTACCTGTATTAGCTGGAATTTGTGGTTCAAATAGTACAATATGATTTTTCACCGAGCGATTCCCTTCTTTCTTTTTCTTTATTATAGTCCATTTTTAAATAAAAGAAACGACATCAAAATGGATTTTATATATACTATAGTAACATTTAATCATTATTTCCCGTATGATAAAATAATATTCTTTAAATATACGATAGGTTTTCGAGCCTAGAGTTGACTTTTTAAGCGACACTAATTACACTAACAATGTATCGTTATAAATCGTAATGATGACGTTTTACAATTGTTAGCTAAGAGAAAGAGGGACATACTAATGGAATTAATACCTGTTACTATCATTACTGGATTTTTAGGCGCTGGAAAAACAACATTAATTAACCGCGTACTACATGATGAACATGATCAAAAAATTGCTGTTATTATCAATGAATATGGTGAACAAAGTATCGATCACCAACTCGTATTAAAAACAGATGAAGATATTTTCCAAATGGAGAATGGCTGCTTATGTTGTACATTACGTACAGACATCGTTGATATGCTCCGTTCTATTTTGCATGCTAAAGAAAAAGCGGGAGTGCAAGTCGACCATATATTGATTGAAACAACTGGATTGGCCGATCCAGCTCCTTTAGTACAAACTTTTTTCAATGTACCTTATTTAAAACAACATTTCAAAATAGACAGTGTCATCACACTTGTTGATGCACTTCATATTGAAAATCAAATTAAGCAACAGCCTGAACCACGTAAACAAATCGGATTTGCGGATCGTATTTATTTAACCAAAACAAAAGACTTATCTCGTCAACAAATTGAACATGTCCGTCATTTAACAAAAGAATTTAATCCTTTGGCACCCATCGAATTGATGGATCTTCAAACAATTGGAATTGATGATATATTGCATCGTGACGAATTCATGTTGAATGAACAACAGCTTCATGCACTCCAACATGCACAAGAAGAATTTGAACATGAAGCAGAACACCATCATCATGAACACGCACACGATCACAATCACAATCATGAGCATGAACACCATCATCATGAACATCATAGTGATATTGTCTCACTATCTCTTGTAGAAAAAACACCTCTACATTTAGAAACGGTTCAACTTTGGTTAAATGAATTGATTCAGACTTTCGGAACACAACTCTATCGATATAAAGGGATTTTATCCATCGAAAACGTTCCGCATCAAATCATTGTACAAGGCGTTCAAATGAGCTTTGATGTAACCAAAGGACGTTTATGGGAAGATACTGATGAGCGTCAGACAACACTCGTATTAATTGGTCGTCGTCTTCCGAAAGAAGAACTGATGGACAGCTTTGAAACTTGTGTACCTGGCTATTTTAATGATAATCCTTATCGTCAATTCTAGTCGTAATATTTAAAAAGTGTCATTTAAAAGGTGTAGTTTACCTTTTAAATGACACTTTTTTATTTTACTATCAAACGGTTTTAAATTTATTCCATGGTACACTATTTGGTAAGGCAATTTTTACTTGTTGTTGTTGTCCCGTTTTAGGATGGCTAAATAAAAGTTGAGAGGCCCAAAGTGCCATTTCTGGTTGTTTTTTGGCCTCTTTTCCACCATAAAGGGGATCTCCGATAATCGGCATATGTGCTTGCTGTAATTGTACTCGAATCTGATGAGGTCGTCCGGTTTCAATTTGAATTTCTAATAAACTAATATCACTTTGTGTTTCTAACGAACGATAGGATAATATCGCTTCTTTTGCTTGTTTATGATTTTTTCGAACTTTGTACACACGATTTTTTCGTCGATCTTTCCATAAAAATCAATTAAACGTTCTTCTTGTTGACGTGGTATACCAGAAACAATCGCATGATAAACACGTTTGATTGTCCGATTTTGAAATTGTATAGACAGATGATGTGCTGCTCGTTGATGCTTCGCAAATAACACTAACCCACCAGTCGCACGATCTAACCGATGTACTAAATATAAAATGGTCTTGTTCTCATGATCTCGTTCACGTATCAATTGTTGAACGGCATTCAATAAATCCATTTGCCCGCTCGGATCGCTTTGAACCGGCATATTAAATGGCTTAACAGCTATTACAATATCTGCATCTTCATATGCTATCATTATCATTCAATTACCTCTTTTACATTTTATCGATATACTAAAAAAGTTGAACTAGCTATCAGCCAATTCAACTCATCATTATAACGGAGAGTAAGGGATTCGAACCCTTGCACGCCTTACAGCGTCTAACGCATTTCGAGTGCGTCCCCTTCAGCCGGACTTGGGTAACTCTCCATACATTATATTATAACGCGTCCACTTAAATTATCCAATCTTTTTTATCGACAATTATACTTTAAACGATAAAAAGATGGATGGTAACTTCTACCATCCATCTTCTATTTTTAACGTTATGATTTTTATTAATAAGCGCGCGCAATCCACACCGTATGTTTTGCAGGTTGTCCAGTTACTAAATCAATTGTTTTTTCAACAGGTGGCGCGTAAGGAATATTTCTAGTTGTAAATCCTGTTTCTTCCTTGATACGCTCTTCTGTTTCCTCTGTACCATCCCAACCAATTAAAACCCAACCTGGTAACTCTCCAGCTGATTGTTTAGTTTCAATATGTGCTTTTAATTCTTCTAATGTTTCAATATTTGTATAAGAATGTTCTGCATAAAATTGACGTGCTGCTTCTAATAAACGTTTTTGCATAGCGTCTAATCCAGATTGAACATATGCTAAAATATCGTCAATTTGAACCGTCTCTTTATCGCTTCCATCACGCCATTTAGCCATCATATGACCTGCTTGTGCATCACGTGGACCAAATTCTAAACGTAGCGGTACACCTTTTAATTCCCATTCATTAAACTTAAATCCTGGAGAATTTTCTGAATCATCAATTTTAACACGTACTCCTGCTTGTTTTAACGTTTGAGCCGTTTGTTCTAATCGCTCAATAATTTCCGGTTGTTTCTTCCACGGTCCTACTGGCACCAATACGACTTGCAACGGTGCAACGGTTGGAGGCAATACTAGTCCTTGATCATCTCCATGTGTCATAATTAAAGCACCAATTAATCGCGTTGAAACACCCCAAGATGTAGTATGAGCATAAACATGTTCATTTTCTTTATTTAAGTACTTAATATCGAAAGCTTCAGCAAATTTAGTTCCCATATAATGGCTTGTTCCAGCTTGGACAGCCTTCCCATCTTTCATCATTGCCTCGATTGAGTAAGTATTCTTCGCACCGGCAAAACGTTCTGATGGTGTTTTTTCACCTGCCACTACTGGAATAGCTAAAAATTCTTCCACTACTTCACGATAAATTTGAAGCATTCTTTGTGTTCGTCTATTGGCTTCTTCCGCATCAGCATGAGCTGTATGCCCCTCTTGCCATAAAAATTCTGAAGTTCTTAAAAATGGTAGTGTACGTTTTTCCCAACGAAAAACATTTGCCCATTGGTTAATTTCATATGGTAAATCACGGTAAGATTTAATCCAATCGCCAAAAGCTGTACCAATCATTGTCTCACTTGTTGGACGAAGAGCCAAACGTTCTTCTAGCTTTTCACCTGCTGCTTCTGTCACCCAAGGCAATTCTGGACTAAATCCTTCAATATGATCTTTCTCTTTAGTAAAAAAGCTTTCCGGAATTAGCATTGGGAAGTAAGCATTACGTATGCCTTCTTCTTTAAAACGTTTATTAAAGGCTTCTTGAATATGTTCCCATATTTCATAGCCGTCTGGTTTAAATATAATCGATCCACGAACTGGTGAATAGTCCATTAAATCTGCTTGTTGAATCGTTTGAATATACCATTTTGAAAAATCTTCACTTTGTTTTACATCTACCATCTATATTCTCCTAGTCTATGTTTTGCTTTTTAATTAATAAGTTTTTTATTATTGCTGTGCTTATTATAACATGTTTTTTTCTTAAATGATAAGTCGGGATTGCCGTTATATTTTCCATGGAAGTATTTTTTATAGCATTATTATACTTATTAATTGTGTTTTTACTGTTTTTAATTGTATACTAGTATTGTAAGCAAATATATTTAGGGAGTGATTAATATGTCAGAAAGCACAAAAGATAAATTAAGTGGATTAGCTAAACAAGTTGAAGGTAAAGTCAAAGAAGTCGAAGGCAAAGCTGAACAACTATTAGGTAAAGCTGAACGAAAAGCTGGAGACTTATACGATCAAGCTAAAGATAAAGCTGATGAAGTTAAATCTGAAGTTGAAGAAAAAATCAACGAATATAAATAAACTTTATAAAAAACCGATCATTCAATTAATTGAATGGTCGGTTTTTTCATTTTTTCTTATCAATTCATTATGACAGTCATTATTTCTCTTGTTCTTTTTTAAAGAAACGTAATGGCCAAATAACTGCTCCTACTAACAATAACACCGCACTGAAAAGTGATGTTTTTTGTTCACCAGTTTGTGGCAAGTGAGAGGTTATTTGTTTAGTTGAACTTATTGAGTTCACCACCTTTGTTGAATTCATTTTTAATGAACTGTTCACTTTTAGTTCTTTGTTTGCTTCTTCTTTTATTTCTTCTTTTAGTTTTTCTTTTGCATCTTCATTTAGTTTTTCTTTCGATTCTTCTTTTGGCTGAATTTCATTTATTGAATCTTGTTTTGAATTTTCTTGTTTTTGATCAGGATTCGTTGGATGGGCTATATCGGGTTGTTGTTTATGAATTTGTTCAAAGAAATAACTAAATTCGTTATTTTCATGTTTAACAGAAATAAATTTATATTTTGCAGTTTGTTGTAAATAATTCAATACAAATTTTTGTAGTTTATTCGATACTTCTGTTTCTGTTCCTTTATAAGTTAGTTTATCTTCAACTTTTCCATCAACAACAATTGATCCATTCCACTCAACTAGAGGCTCACTTGGTCCAATAGGTAGCCACGGTTGCGATTTCATGACTTGAATGGCATAAGTCACATCATTGTAGTGATTTCCCTTATACAAACGACCTTTAATAATATGTTTACCTGCACGTGATAAATCATAGTCTTTTTCCCAAACGGCACTAATGAATTCATCGGATTCAAATAAATCAGTTAATTTGAATGGGCTGTCTTCTGTTAATGTCATATCTTTTAGTGATAGAGTGAGATTCTCATCTAATTTCCATTCTTTTTCTCGTTTAGTCATTTGATTTATAGTTGGTCGTTTAGGAATAATTAATTGGTCATTTTCTTTTACACGGAATGTCCAATCTCTTTGATTACCAAACGAATCAATGGCTTTCAATGATAAATAGTCATTCTCTTTAGCTGGCAATTCATAATAAAATTCTCGTTTATTTTGATCAAATTCCCCAAATAACTCAAAACTATCAATCATATTATTATTCACATATAATTTCCAACCATCTAAGTTATCAGATACGGTTCCCTTTAAATATACGATACCATTTTTGCTGTATATATTATATGTTTCATCATCATCTTCATCTTTTGTCATACCACTTACAAGCGATTCATCTAATGTAACTTCTGGATCAGTTATATCTACAAATACTAAATAACTTTTTTCAAATTGAACTTGATCATCCGCATCGCTTTTAACAATTAATTTAATAATGTTTGTTCCGTCTGCTAATTCAATTGCTTCGTGCTCCCAGTCCCCTTCTGGATCACTTGGTTTAACAGTCATCACATGCATCGGTTGATATTGATTAAGTCCTTTTATGAAATTGTAATGAGTATTAACATTCGTTACATATGCGGTCTGCCCTGCTTTTAAATAAATACCTGGTGTATACATTAACTGATTCTTTTCGTTTAATTCTAAGTCATCTTTTCCTAAACGACTTTTTAAGAAAATAGTGCCGTGTTTCAGTTCAGTTTCCCCATCGGTAAATGCTAAATCGGATGCTTCATCATAATCTTCTTCATCGTCGTCCCATTCCTCTTCATCTTCTATTGCATGTTTTATTTTGTTTCGACGTTTACGATGTTTATCTGGTTTATCTGTTGTCTCATTTGACTCTTCTCGCTCTTCTAAAGACTCATCTTGATCAATCTTATTATCTGATTGAGAAGGATTGACAAATTTACCATCTTTACTATTGAACTCTACCTCGCTATAATTCCCGGCAAAGTCTTCAACATGGACGACAACTGTTTCTTTTGTCCAATCTTCCGGTAATTGAATTTGATAATGGGTATCCTCTATTTTTTCTGCTGCAACTTCCTTACTATTCCACCGCTTACCTCTAATAACTACTTTCTTTATTGCGTGATTGTCAGTCGTTTTAATATCAATCAACTGGCTGTCATTAATCGTCGCGGTAACTTGTGGCGCTGTATTATCAACACGGATTGGTAAGTACATTGTTTCATATGGACTATCACTATTAACACGTGCTCTAACACGATAATAATATTGACCTTCAGGGACTGCTTCCATTTCTCCTTTAATCGCATTATATTGGTCACCTGTCCATGTATGAAGTTCATTAGGCGTTTCATAGCCCGATTTTTCATCACTCACATATTTTCGTGCAAAATGGCCTGTTTGCAATGTGCGAATCAGTCGACTATTTTCTGTTTTTCCATCTACAATTGCAACGTCATAGTCGAGCGCGTCACGCATAAAAATAATTCGTGGGACAACTTTATGAATTTTACCGTTAGCCTTTGTTATATTAGCCATTGCATACCACTCTGGATTTGGTGTATCGCCTTCGTTAATGATGCCAATTGGATCATACTTGTTTTCATCATGACTTTTAAAACTTGGTAACATCAACATGGTCATTTTAGTATAGGCTTTTTCATTCCAAACGGGCGCATCAAATATACTTTCTTTTGACCACTTTCCTTGATAGCCCATATAAGGAATCGATAAATCAGGTTGTCCTTCTGTTAGTGATTTGAAATAAATATAACCTTCTACAAACTGATCATTGGCACTTCCTACATTCAATTCAAAATTAATTTCTGCTTGTCCATCTTGGACGATTTCCACCAACTCATCATGAGTTAAAGTGGCGTCTTTTATCAATTGTGGGTGAATTACTTGTGAATCCATTGGTCCATCTTCATTTCGACGATGTCTTAAATAATTAGTACTTGATAAAACGCCACTATGTTCGACTTTAAACCGTAATTTTTTATTACCATAATTACTCATTTTTAAAGTGAAGCGTCGTTTTTTATCGATTTCTTTTAATGCAATGGAACCTTTGTTACCTTCATATGTTAAAATCGCTTGTGTTGCTAAAGCATCATCTAAATTAACAAGGCCTGCACCTTGACGTCTTGGTGAATATTCTAATTCAATATGTTCGTCTTTCTTTAATTCTTGATCAATTAATGGCTTTGCTGTATTCATTAGTAAAATTTTATTTAATGCCACATTATTTAAACCTTGATATGTTTTATCCGCTCCTTTTTTCGAAAGGATATTATCTACCGTTCCTTTTAATAATGCGCTCATCCCAGCAACATGCGGAGAAGCCATAGAAGTACCTGACATTAATCCATATTTCCCATGGTTTATACTTGAATAAATATCTTCTCCAGGAGCAACCACATCTGGTTTAATTTCTAAATCAAGTGTCCCACCGAGACTGCTAAATCCAGAAATACTTGGTGTATCGCGAACTGGTAATACTTGTTTAACTTGAGTAAACATCAAATCAACCGCATGATTTTTGTTCACTTCTTCGATTAATTTTTGACCATCTGTATATGACAGACTAATCGCCCAATTATTATCAAAACTTAAAAAATCAAATCCTGTTACCGGATGTGTCTCATAATTTCCTTGACTAAAACTAATGGAATCATTCACGATAATAACACCCAATGCGTCTTTGAAACGGGCAATTTTATCTTTTAAGTCTTCTCCACCACGCATCGCGACAACGACTTTTCCTTTATAAGCTCCCTTACTATTAGCTGTTTTAATTGCTTCATCCATTCCACGACCTACAAATACCGCTGCCGCTCTTGTTTCAACCGTAGGCAATTTACTGCTATTCTTTTCATTCAGATGAGTATATTTAAATGTTTCATTAGCCATTTTTAAAGTTGGAACGTATAAAGAAGTATTAGTCACTGACCCTACTCCTATTACTAATGGATGTGCTGCTACACCAACTAATGTAGATGCATCTTTTGATTTCAATCCTTGTTCAATATAAATGTCATTAGTATTTAAAGACGTTGAACTACCATAATTTCCAACTGCGGCAACGACTACAACACCCGCTTCGTTTGCGCGACGGATCGCTTCATCGTATATATCACCAGCTAATCCCGTTCCACGTCGTCCAATACTTAAACTAATAATATCGGCTCCATGTTTAATTGCATCTTCCATTGCATTAAATGCTGCATCATCACCTACATATGCAAAATGACCATCTTCTCCTCTTCTACTTGAGAACACTTTATATACTAATAACTGAGCATTAGGAGCTAAACCGTGTAATCCTTTTTCATCTTTAGAATTACCTGCTAAGATCCCAGCAATATGCATACCATGACCAGTTGGCACGTCATCAATTAAATTCGTTGTTCCTGATAAGTAATTAAACCCATGTGGCACTTTATTGGTAAACGGACCTTCCTTAGACACTTCTTTAATTTTTCTTTTGTTCATTACATCTTGATCATCTTCATCTAAACGTAAATCAGGATGCGTAATATCGACACCGGAATCAATTGAAGCAATTACTAATCCGCGGCCATCCAATGTTGTGTTTTTCCGTTTGCTTTGCGCTTCAATCACTCCTGTTAAATCTTTTGCACTCATCATTTGCGGCGCAAGTGGTTGACTTTCTTGTATAGTTTTTACGCCTTGAATACTATATAACTTGCTTAGTTCATTGGCTGAAACATCAACAGAAACTCCATCAAACAATTTCTCATACGTATATTTTAATTGGACTGTTGGGATGCTTTTCAAAGCTTCTAAGACACTTTCCCGTTTATCTGCTTCAAATGCAACAATCATTCTTCTAATGTCCTGTGTTTGTTCTTTTATATTTTCTTCTTTTATCTTTTCTATATTATTTTCATTTGAAGTGGATTTTTCTTTGCTCGTTAATGCAACCGTTTGCTCTGAGCTTGCAATGATGTCTTCAGATGAAGTGGTGGGTACATTCTCTAAATGTTCTTCTCGATTATTTTGACTTTCAACTTTCTTATCTTCAATTGATTGAACCGCTTGAATTTGAATATACTTTGGGGGTGTAAGTCGTTCCAAATGGTTATCTATCGTCTTTTCAGCTGGAGATTCTACTGCTGAAACACCTACTTCTGGGTCTACTGCTTTCACTTCGTCTGCATAAATTAATTGTGTTCCCGCTATATTCGCTTGAATACAAAATGAAAAAAATAATGCAGAGTATACTTTTTTAAATTTCATCTAGTCACTTTCCTCCTCATTCATATTTGGTTCCTAGAATTTTAAGTATACTTAATTTTCGTTTTTTTTCAATATTTATTTATTAAATCATTGATAATGTTTATTCATTTTTTCCTATCTATTCAGTTTTTTTATAAAAATAAAAAAGTGACAAGCTATAAATAGCTCGCCACTTTCCTGATTATTTTTTAATTAATAACTTCCACTTTATCCGTCCATGGAGTTGCTGTTTCTTTAAGAACGATGTTGAGATCTTCAATATTCTTTTTACCTTCTGCTTTTAACCATTCTTTAGTTGCTTCAACCCCATTTTTTGCATAAACAGCAGTTGCATCTTTCCATGTTGCACGTCCACATAATACTCCATTGAATTCTGCACCCGCTTCTTTTGCAAATGTTAAGGTATCTTGGAACATCTTAGCACTTACTCCAGCACTTAAGAAAATATATGGCAAATGAGACGCATCTGATTGCTCTTTAAATAATCTCTTAGCTTCATCAACCGTATATACAATCTCATCGCCAAATCCTTCAACAAAAGACATAGTAACAGGGACTTCTACTTTTAGTACATCGACATGATATTGAGGTTTAGAAAATTCTCGTTGCGCATCAATTACTTTATGAGGTTTCACTTTTGCATATTCCGCACCTTTAACATCATCAATATTTGCATCATACGATACAATTTCTAAGAAAAATGGAATGTCTTCAGCTACACATTCACTTCCGATTCTTTCAATAAATGCATGTTTTTGATTATTAATTTCTTCAGATTCATCGACATCATAGTAAAGTAAAAATTTTACAGCATCTGCACCCACTTCTTTCAAACGTTTTACAGACCAAATTGACAGAATATCTGGGAGTCTTCCAGGCTCAGTAGCATCATATCCTGTTTTTTCATAAGCTATCAATAAGCCTGCATTTTTATCTCTTAATTTTGATGCAGGTAATCCATATTCTGGATCCAATAATATAGATGAAGAAAACGGAGTTAATAGGTTTGACACTAATTCTTTAAATTCAATTGCATCAGCTTGAATGTCTTGATCTACTTGATCTTTTTTTATCATTCGTTTTAAAGATCCACGTTGATCAATTGCTAATGCACTAATGAATTCTTCTTTTGAAGATAAACGTTTTAATGCTTCGTACTTTTCCTGAGTTAACTGCAATTTTTTCTCTACCATAATTTTATCTCCTTATTATGTTTGACTTATCTTTATTGTATACTTTTAAAAATAAAATTCAAACATTTTTTAACATTTTATGTCATTTTCTATCTTTTATTAAACAAAAAATAACATTTTATGTTTAGGAGCGTTTGTATGCCAATTTTCCATCCAAATAAGTAGCTTGTAATTCAAACATATCATCAATAACAATAAAGTCTGCTGCATAGCCTGGGCTTAACTTACCACACACATCATCAATATTTACAGATTCAGCAGGAGCTAAAGTAGCCATATGGATGGCTTCTTCTGGTGTAGCAACGCCCCATCGAATAACATTTTGCACCCCTTTAATCAATTCAAGAATACTTCCGGCTAAATTACCACTTTCTTTTAGACGTGCGGCTCCATCTTTCACAATGACATCAAATTCTCCTAATTTTGATTCACCTTCGCCTAATCCGCCTGCACGCATACAATCTGTAATTAAGGCAATTCGTTCTCTTCCGTGCGCATCCATCACTGCCTGACAAGCCTGTGGATGAACATGCATTCCATCACAAATCATTTCGTCATACGCTTCTTTAAAGTGCATAGCGGCCCCGACAACACCAGGTTCTCGATGGTGTAGTCCTCGCATACCATTATATGTGTGAACAAAAATATTAGCCCCTGCTTCAATCGCACAACGACATTCATCAAATGTTGCATCTGTATGTCCTAACGCTACAAAAATGTCTTGCTGACGCGCATGTTTAATAAACTCAATTGATCCCTTACGTTCAGGAGCAATCGCTATTTTCCGAACTAGTCCCCCTGATACCTCGCTCCATTTATCAAGAGCATCTGTATCTGGATCACTCATGTATTTAGGGTTTTGTGCACCTTTGTGTTTCTCACTAAAAAAAGGCCCCTCTAAAAAAATACCTCGAATTTTTGCACCTTTTATTTCAGATGCATGGTCTCCAATTGTTTGACATACTGCTTCCAATTCTTCATATGGCGCAGTTAATGTTGTTGGCAACCAACTTGTAACCCCACAACTAGGTAAACCTTCAGCCATTACTTTTAATCCTTCCACATTATTATCCATTACATCATGACCTAAAAAACCGTGAATATGTGTATCAACTAGTCCTGGTGCAATACTATAATCAGAATAGTCAATAATTGTTGCGTCTTCTGGCACATATTGTTGGTAAGCCCCAAATGTTCCTATTGAGGTTATCGGTAAGTAGCCTGCTTCTTTTGTTTCATTTGGAAAGAAAAATCGTTTTGCTTTTATAAAAGTTGTCATAATATTCTTCCTTTCTATTAATTTAACGAATAAATTTTTACACCTTGTACGACACGATTAACTGTTCCTGTTGAACACGGTGTATCAGGTATGATTTTCAATTTGATGGCTGATATTAATCCAATAATCTGTCCAATCATTGCATATGGTAAAGATAAATATGCATCAGGAATCTTCAAAAAAATTGAATCAAACGGCCACGTCTTACCTTTAAAATTAATTGACCCAACCCCAAAAACTACTATATTTTTGGTAATCTGATCTGAATATAACTCATTCAGCATATCAATATCGTACTGACGAGTGTACGCCTGATTAGATAAAAAAACAAATATCAATGTTGAATCCGTTACAAATGATTTTGGCCCATGTCTAAATCCCAATGGCGAATCAAAAACTGTTGTTACTTTTCCTGCTGTAAGCTCTAAAACTTTCAATTGAACTTCTCTCGCTAACCCTGTTAATGGGCCACTCCCCAAATAAACTATTCTATCGTATGTCACAGATAAAATTTCTTTTATCGTTTCAAATTGATTAACCACGTGATCACCCATTTTACACAGTAATTTGACAATCTCTTCCTTTTCCTGAATAGAAAATTTTTCATCAAATAACATCAATGCAGTCAAAGTCATACATGTAAAACTACTTGTCATTGCAAATCCCTGATCATTAGACCGCTCTGGCATCAGTAAAAGTAAACAACGTGTATTATCTTTTACATACTGTGCAAGATTTCCACTTGCAGCACACGTAATTATAATTTGATAAAAATCATTAACTAGTTGCTCCCCTAGTTTTACACTTGCTAGACTTTCCGGGCTATTCCCACTTCTTGCGAACGATACTAAAACAGTTGGTATATCGGCTTTAAAATATGCATGAGGATTAGATAGTAGAGTTGTTGTAGGAACTGATTGGAAATCAAAACGTTTTTCATCACCAAACTCTTTGATGTACGGTAAAATTGCATCTCCAATATAGGCCGATGTTCCTGCACCGGTAAAAATAACACGTAAATTATTTTTAGGTAAAATTTGAGACATAAAATAACTACTTCGTTCTTGATTTTTTTGAAATACTTCATATGTTTCATACCAAAGTTCGGGTTGCTGTATGATTTCTTGCGTTGTTATTTTAGCGCCTAATTCTGCTAACTGATCTTCTTTATAATTAAACACCTCAATACTCCCCCATCTATCATTTTTAAATATTATGAATTTCTTGATGATACCTTACACGATAAATAAATTGGTCACTACGTGCTATACTTAACGTATATTCCATCACTTCATTCGATAAATTAAATGTTTGTCGCTGCAAACGTAAGCAAGGACTTCCTGCATTCACTTCTAAAATACTAGCTTCCTCACTATCGACAATTCCGGCTGAAAATTCTTCATCCGCGTATTGAATCGTCTGTTTATATTTTTCTTTAAAGATGATATAAAGTGACTGGTTGTCTAATTCTTCTTCGGTCAAATCTTCAAATAAATCAACTGGTAAGTATGTTGTCTCTAACATCATGGGTAAATCATTGCCTAAACGTAGCCGTTTTATCTTATAAACAAGATCGCCATCTTTAATACGAAGATGTTCTGCTAAGTAAGTCGGCGCACTCATTTTTTTAAATAACAAAATAATCGATTTAGGTTCTTTACCTAACTGAAACATTTGTTCAGTAAAGCTACAACTATCTAATAAATTTTGACGTTCTTTCCATAATCCCGATACATAGGTTCCTCTGCCAGGTTTACGATAAATGTAGCCTAATGATTCTAATTCATTAAACGCTGCTCGAACAGTCGTCCGACTAACATGGTATTGTTGACAAATATCTCGCTCTGATGGCATCTTGTCATTGGGTTCGGCATGTTTTTCAATATAATCGATTAACCGTTCTGAAAGCTGGGCGTAAAGTGATTTGGTATTAAATGTGCGTGTCATTTTCCCTCCTCCTGCTCTCTGGTCATTACCAGTTACTTTTATTTTAGTCCCAATTGTAATGGGTTACAACCTTTTGAAAAAAATGAAAAAGAAAAGACCAAATCTGTTGATTGGAACAATCATTATTAAACAAATAACGTCATTATTGATCAAATCGACTTTTATTTATATGCACCATTAAAGTACCACCCTTTAACAATAAGATTTACTCTGTTTTTAAGTGGGGCTTCGATTTACTCTTTCTATTTGTATTAAATTTCACTATAATAACAGTGATTATCGTTCATTGTAATAAGGAGGCTTTTATGAAAATCGGAATTATTGGTGGTGGAATCATTGGTTCGACTGCTGCTTATTATTTATCTCAATCAAATCATCAAGTAACTCTCATTGACTCAGGAATTGGACAAGCGACTTCAGCTAGCGCTGGTATTATTTGTCCTTGGTTCAGTCAACGACGCAATCAAGACTGGTATCAACTAGTTGCTGATGGTGCTACTTTTTATCGCCAATTAATGCAAGATCTTTCTAACGATGGTGTTACTCAACTTCCGTTTGAAGAAACCGGAGTCATTGTATTTAAACGTTCTCGTCAATTAGCGGAAAAATTGTTACAAATGGGGATAGAGCGAAAAGAAGCTACAGAAACAATTGGTGAACTTTACTTAATTTCACCAGAACAAGCGAGTCAAATCATTCCAGGCTTTGAAACGACTCAATTTGGTATGTATGCAAGCGGTGGTGGTCGTGTTGATGGAGCTGCTCTAGTCCAAACATTGCAACAAGAAGTATTACAGAACAACGGAAAAGTTATCCGTGGACAAGCGCGTTTACTTTCTTTAGAACCACATCCAACACTTGAAGTTAATGAAGAAACATTCGGTTTTGATCAACTCATTTTAGCTCCAGGAGCTTGGCTTGGCCATTTATTAGAACCTTTTGGTATTCAAGTCGATATCCGTCCGCAAAAAGGTGAATTAATTACCACAACAATTGATGCAGATTCTTCCCAGTGGCCTGTTACTATGTTGGTTGGAGAATCTGACTTAATTCCTACAAGCAATGGCGAATTAATTATAGGAGCTAGCCATGAAAATGATAAAGGCTTTGATTTAACACCTACTACTGAAATACTTGAACAATTTTTAACTCAAGGTCAACAATTTTTGCCAAGTTATCACATTGAACATGCTACTAATCGTATTGGAACTCGTGCGTATACTTCTGACTTTTTACCGTTTTATGGAAATTTACCTAATTATGACAATATTTATGTAGCTAGTGGCTTAGGATCAAGTGGCTTAACGAGTGGTCCAATTATTGGGTACCATCTTGCGCAAGCTATCATTCAATCTAGTACATATTTATTTAGAACTGCTTTTAATCCGAAACGTTACATTCAATTTTCATAATTAAAAAAGACGATTTCCTCATAGTGATATGCTCCCCCTAAAGTAGACACTTGAAAAAGTAAAACTATTTTAGGGGGAGTTTTTCATGCGTAAAAATAAACGTCATTCGGCTAATGAGTTAATGTATTTTATTGATCTCTATTTAATCAGTGGAATACCCTATGTAGAATTACAGGAAAATTATGGCTTAAAATTAAATAATAAAAACTTTCGAAAGTACCTTAATAAGTATAGAATACATGGGCCTTCGGCTTTAATATCGAAAGGTAGCAATAACAATTATTCTGAGCAGTTTAAAAAGAAAATTATTGAGGAATGTTTGAGCAATGAAGCCTCTTATTTAGAGCTCGCTACAAAATATAATATTCCATCAG
>NZ_JAGN01000013.1 GCF_000526675.1 Atopobacter phocae ATCC BAA-285 | reverse complement strand
AATCAAAGGAACTATGCAAAAGCCTGTGAGACTTTAGATAATGGCTTCGAAGATGCCTTCCAATACACAGTAATGGATAAGAGTCACAATCGTTTAAAAAGTACTAATCTTCTTGAACGATTGAACCAAGAAGTACGCCGAAGAGAAAAGATTATTCGTATTTTCCCCAATCGTGTGTCAGCCAATCGTTTAATTGGTGCTGTCCTGATGGACACGCATGACGAATGGATCAGTTCTAAAAGAAAGTATATCAAGTTTAACCAGTAAGAGAGTATAGAACATTGTACTAGAAACTTTTACACAAGATTATGGACTTGACTTAAAAATAGAGTTGATATCTTTAATCATCAACTTTATCAATTAAACATTAAGTCAAACTTGAACTTAATTATCTTGCGTATGGGTGGAATGAAGTGGCAGATTAATAGACGATTGGAAATATTCTCCTTGCTGACTTGTAAGTATCAATTGGCCATCATGTAAATCAATGATTTGTTGAGAAATTTTAAGTCCCATACCGCTTCTTCGAACGCCAGAAATATCAAAATTAAATTCTTCAATGTTATAGTCATTAATACTTTTTAATCGTTCTGGTGAAACGCCTGCCCCATTGTCACGGACGATAATATTAAAACGATGATCCGAAACATATTCAAGGATAATTTTAATGTCACATCCTAAGGGATTGTGAAGAACAGAGTTATAAATTAAATTATGAAACACTCGAGAGACAAGCGCTTTTTCAATCTTCATTTTCTTTCCTGTTAGACGGGAATCTGGTATGAACTCAAAATTGAATGCTTCCCAAATTTCTTGATTAATTATTTGAATGATTATTTCTTTAAAGAAAGGAATAATATCAACTAGTTCTAAATTTAATTTTAAATTGCCATTAGTTAATCGAGCAAAAATATTGAGATCATTTATTAAATTTTGAATATAATAACTTTCCATTAATGTCGTTTGTAAATGTTTAAGAAGATATTCGTTATTCGTCTTCTCAATGGCCAAAGCAGTATTAGATACAATAACGGAGAGTGGCGTTTTTATATCATGTGCTATGCCAGAAATCCAATTTTCTTTAAATGCTTCGTTGGTTCGAAGTTTTTGATTAGCAGAATTAACTGCTAAAGTGAGTCGATCTAATTCTTGCACAGAAGTAATCTCTTTGTTTAAACCATTTGGTAACGTTGCTATCGCATTAATAATGGGTTTCATCTTACGATTTAAGAAGGTCACACTATATGTATATAAAACAAAGCAGAATAAACAATTTAAAAATATTATAGATAAAATAATAAATGGGAAAATTTTAATTCGATTGATTTCAAAATAATTTGAATTATATCGAACGATGCGATTTTTTGGAAATGCAATTAAATAAATATCATTATCTTTTTCTTTAACTTGAGAGAAAATAGGATAGTCGTTCAAATAGTATCGAGAAAATTTAACAACATCGGCATAGTCAAAATGATCATCAATGTGATCAGGCTTGTGGATATTAAATTTTTCTCTGCCACTATCTTTGTCGATAATCATCACCCATAGTTTTTCCTCTTTGATGAGTCGATCTGCGACTGGATTAACTTTATACCGGTCGTTTGAATAATTAATATTAGAAGAAATGGTTTCAATAATTTGAAGAGCAGACTGATGATTACGTATATAGTTAACCGAGAAAAATAACAGTAAAATATCAATCAAGATAATAAAAAGAAAAGATAAAATAAATTTTAGGATACTTTTTTTAAAAATATTCATAGAAATCTCCTCATGCAATCAGACTTTGAGTTTATAGCCAAGCCCTTTAACCGTAATCAAATGGATGGGTTTTGATGGGGTTAATTCTATTTTTTCTCTAATATTCCGAATATGAACCATCAATGATTTTTCATAACCATAACTTTCAAGCCCCCAAACCGTATCACATATGGATTCTGTTGAAACGATATAGTTTTTATTGACGTAAAGTTTTCGAAGTATCTGTATTTCAGTTGGAGTGAGTGAGAGGTATTGGCCATTTTTTTCTACACTGGCGTTGTTTAAATCAATCGTACAAGAAGTTAAATGAATGACTTCAGATTCATTTTTGTATGATCGTCTTAATAAAGCAATGATGCGATAAGTTAAAACTTTAGGCAGAAAAGGCTTCGTAACAAAGTCATCACCACCTGAATCCAAACCTCGAATCTCATCATCCGGATTATTTTTAGCCGTTAAAAATAATATGGGAACATCAGAAGTTTTTCTGACATATTTTGCGAGTAAATAACCCTCTCCGTCGGGAAGCATTACATCAAGAATAATTAAATCAATCGATGATACTGAGAAAATATCAATGCCTTCACTGATACTGTATGCACAACTAATATTTTTAAATCCTCTACTAATGAGGATGTCTTTAATCGAACGATTTAATGATACATCGTCATCTACGATTAATATATGTTTCTTCAATAATGGTGACTCAGCGTTCATATTGATAGCACCTCCAATTGATTAAATTATACAACAAAGTTATTCACTTCTAAAGGTGTATTACGACAACGACTGCTTCGTCTAAAAGAGCGATTCAAACGAATATACTGATAAAAATTGTACGGAATGCAAAGAGGGGACCCTCTTTTTTTATTTGAATCGATTAGAAATTTATCTAAAATTTAGTTTCCCTTAAGCTTGTCTTTAGGTTCGCGTTCTAAAATTAAAGTGTAAATAAGTTAATGATTAATAGTTCTTCAATATTTCGTTTAATATTCTATACCAACGTGTTTAACAGACGTTAGAAAGAGAGGTTTATTAAGGCGGCCAATAAAATAATAAATAATAGCTAAGTTAACCGATTGAATTAAAAAAGTTATCGAGTAAGCGAAGTCACCTATGGATAGGATAAAGGAAGAAAGGATGATGAAAATGAAAAATGTCATTGAATTAAAAAATCTAACAAAAGTTTATCAAGATATTGAGACCGTGAATTTAAAGAAAATCACTGTTCAAGAAGGAGAAATTTATGGTTTTTTAGGGCCGAATGGAGCAGGAAAAACAACGACAATGAAAATGATTTTATCACTTATTTCGCCAACCAATGGAGAAATTTTAGTGAATGAAAAAAATATCACCCAAAATAAAAACTATTTGAGCCAAATTGGTTCAATGATTGAAGAACCATCATATTATCCCAATTTAACAGGATATGAAAATCTATTGGTTTTTCAAAAAATGTTAGGATTTGACAAAAATAATATTTGGCCAACTTTGGAATTAGTTGGATTAGCTGAAGAAAAAAATCGCAAAAAAATTGTAAAAGAATATTCGTTAGGAATGAAACAGCGATTAGCTTTGGCATTTGCGCTAGTTAAACAACCTAAAATATTACTGTTAGATGAACCGACAAACGGACTTGATCCTGCAGGTATTCATGAAATTAGAGAATTGATTGTGAAACTCTCCAAACAAAATGGATTAACAGTATTTATTTCGAGTCATATTTTATCGGAGATTGAACATATTGCTGATCGAGTGGGGATTATTAACCATGGTCGCCTTATTTATGAAGGAGATATTGATGCGATTCAGTCCAATACGTGGATTGAAATTGGTGGAGATTTTTCAAAAGATAATATTGTTCATACGTTATCTATGATTAACAAAGTACAAATTTTAGAAGCATCAGCTAGTCAAATAAAATTGGCTAATATGAGTAATGAAACATTAGCAGATCTTGTAACATATTTAATTAGAAATAATTATCGTATTTTTCGAGTGACTCGTGAAAAAGAAAGTCTAGAGGACATTTTCCTTTCATTGACTAAGGAGGATTAAACATGATAAAAGCTATACAAATCGAATGGTTAAAAAGTAAACGAACTAAGTCATTTATGATTTCGATTATGATGATGTTAGTAGCGGTTTTATGGTCACTAGCAGCAGCTTCTAAAAGTATGCATGTGATGAATCTACAAACAATTGGCTTATTCTTTAACAATTTGCAAACTAACCCTATCTTTTTACCGATTGCTACATGCCTATTCATTTCACGTATTGTAAGTAATGAAAAAGAAGGACGAACATTTAAATTACAAGAAGCCAATAATACAACTTTAATGACTATTTTTAACCGCAAATTGATTTTTGCTAATATGGCTTTTTTCTTATTGAATGTCGCTCAAGTTTTGATGGTCTATTTATACGTATGGAGATATGGCATTGATGTGTCTATAGGTATTTTAATTTTACAAACATTAGGTCTGACTATGTCGAGTTTTACGTTGCTGGTATTCTTTTTATATTTATCGATGGTAATAGACAAACAAGGTTTACTGATTGGCATGGGAGTTCTATCTGGTTTTTTTGGAATTATCATGACTAAATCATTAAAATGGATCAATCTCATTTTTCCATTTGGAGGCTCTAGTTTTCTCGCGCTATATCGTTTTGAATTGATGTCTTCTAGCGACAAGTTAGACTATGCTTTTATTTGGGATAAAAGTGTTCCGATTAATTATGTTGTTTACGCTATTTATTGTTTATTATGTTATCTTCTAGTTAGATATTTAATGATGAAAAAAGAGGAGGAGAAATAATGACGGAATATTTTAAAGCAGAGTGGATGAAGATTCCAAAAGGTGTTATTTTAGCCGTGGGATTATTATTTCTTGCCTTATCAAGTTTTATTGGATTAACGATTTTCTTTTTTAATTATGACGTATTAATTGAAAATCAAATGAGTCGAGTTCTTTGGGGCCAGCTCACTTTCTATAATAGTCAGTTGCTTTTCCCAGCGATGCTAGCTATTTTTTCAGCTATGATTCTTCTCCCTGAATTTGAACAGAAAACATTTGAAATGCTAAGAGCTAATCATGTGTCGAGCAGAAAGTTATTGATGAGTAAGTTTTTATTAATGTTAATATTAGTCTCAATCATTCAAGGTGTATTATTCATTATTTATTTAGTGACGTTGTATTTCAGTCATATTCCGTTTGAAATGAACGACGTGTATTTATGTCTAAGAGCGACGGTATTATCAGTAGTGGGATCAACTTCGGTCTTAATGCTTCATAGCTATATTATGGTGAAGACTAAAAATTTTGCGAAATCGGTAGGTGTTGCTGCCATCGGGTCATTTGCAGGTTTTATATTTATTATGATGGGGGAGCTTTTCAACAGCGTATTTCCTTACTCACAACCAATGATTGGGATACGTAGTCGAGCCTTAGTAGATATGAGTATCAGAGAATTGATTGTTTTTCTTTTGGTGAACATCATTTATAGCACAATTTTTTATTATCTGACTTTAAGAACACTTGAAAAGAAGGACTAAAGTGAAAAATTGTGGTGGACCAAGTATAAAGACTATCCAATTACATCAACATATAGACTGGATAAATGAAAAGTATGTAGTGAATTGAATCAGTCCATGTGAGCATTCATCTACTGTTTTTTCAGTTATGTTAAAACACTTACTATCGGGTAAGTGTTTTTTTAATTGTCAAAATTATTGAAGCGGACTATTTAATGATAATCGTTTATTTCCTTATAAAATCCTTAAATTTAATAGTTACACTGTTAGTGTAAACATAAAGGAGGGAATAGTAATGAAAAAATATATATTAGAAACGAAACAATTGACTAAATCATTTGGTCAACAAAAGGCGGTAGATAACATATCGTTACAAATTGAAGCTTGTTCCATATATGGATTATTAGGACCGAATGGAGCAGGTAAATCAACTACTTTAAAAATGATTACCGGGATGCTTTATCGGACATCTGGCGAAATTATTTTTGACGGTCATCCTTGGAGCCGAAAAGATTTAGCAAATATTGGTGCTTTAATCGAGACGCCCCCTTTGTATGAAAATTTGACAGCAAGGGAAAATCTTAAAGTGAGAACATTGTTACTGGGATTACCGGATTCAAGAATTGATGAAGTATTGGAAATTGTTGATTTAAAGGATACGGGAAATAAACGAAGTGGTCAATTTTCATTAGGAATGAAGCAACGTTTAGGTATTGCAATAGCGTTAATTAATCACCCCAAATTGTTAATTTTAGATGAACCTACTAATGGATTAGATCCGATAGGTATTCAAGAGTTACGTGATTTAATCCGAAGTTTTCCTAAAAAGGGGATAACAGTTATTTTATCTAGTCATATTTTAGCCGAAGTGGAACAAATAGTAGATCATATCGGCATTATTAATGAAGGACGATTAGATTTTCAAGGCGCTATTGATCATCATCAAAACTTGGAAGAACTATTTATGAATAGTGTACACAATACGAAGCGAGGTACGAGACAATGAAACGGTATATGCTAGCAGAATTTTTAAAAATGAAACATAGCTTTTTAAAAGTATTATTAGTATTGATGCCTTTGGTGGCGACTATTCAATCATTTATTTTGTCACAAAGTTATATTATAACGAATTCTTATAATTGGTGGACCGTGATTTTATTACCAGCAACGACTGCATTAATCATGGCAATGATTCATCAAAAAGAACAGAAGAAACTCAAGTATCGAGCTGTTTATCCATTGCCAATTGACTTAAATAAGTTATGGCTATCTAAAGTGTTTATCGCACTGATTTTTTTAACCATTTCAAGTTTGATTCATTTAATCAGTGCTTATGTTACTCCATTTATTGCTGGTCCTCAACTAATTCCTGTTGAATACTCAGTGAGTACCTTATTGTTAGCAACTTTTCTTTTAATTTGGACGAATTTATGGCAATTACCATGGTGTCTTTTTTAGCAAGGAAAATAGGATTTATTGCCAGCGTCATTGTTCATACGGTTTTAAGTGTAATCGGTATTTTCTTTGCGGATACATCGTTCTGGTTAATTTATCCTTATTCTTGGGGGGCACGACTTTTAGTACCTGTGATGCATTTACTACCTAATGGACTTTATGCAACAGCAAATAACCCCATGCTAACTAATACATCAGTGATTATACCAAGTGTACTATCAGTAGTATATTTTATCGGATTAAATGTTTTTCTTTCAAAATGGTTTTCAAAACTTGAGGTGATATGATGATTCGAATACTCAAAGCGGAATGTTATAAAACTAAACATACGTGGTTACCGCTCATTCATGTCGTAATTCCGATTGTTTATGCGCTGTGTTTTTTTATTGCTGTAAAAGTAACGGGGTTAAAATTCTATGAGCCAAAAGAAATCATTCAAAATTATTTAATGATTCTAGGTGCGGTATTACCCATTATCATTGGAGCAATCACATCTAAAGTAGTAGAGATAGAAGCAAATGCTGGACACTTTCAAGTGCTTCTATCGTCGACCTATTTAAGAAGTAAAGTGTATATGGGTAAATTATTAGTCTTATTAATCGGTGCTTTCGGATCGATTATTTTATCGGTATTTCTGTTTGGAATATTATTTGGGCATCAAACAGTACAAGACTTATTCATAGAGGCATTATTAATATTTATCAGCTGTATGGCGACATATGCTATTCATTTAGTGGTTGCTATCTTTTTTGGTGGCGGTGCATCTTTAGGGTTAGGTTTTGTAGAAATGCTTTTAGCTCTTCTTTTAATTTTAATTTTAGGAGATGACATTTGGTATTTTGTACCATGTACATGGCCATCGAGATTATCCGGACTTTACTGCCTTGCCAAAAAAGTGGGATTTCATAACGCATTTTTGTATCATGAGCTGTATAAGTGGCTTGTTGTGGCGGTACCTATCACCATTATAATTTTTGTTAGTTCAGCCATTTGGTTTACAAGATGGGAAGGCCAATCGTATACAGATTAAGATAAGCAATAATTAAAATAAAAAGGAAGATTGAACGATATTAACTTAATTAATCCTTCTTAAGGTGTATGGTGTATAATAAAATAAATTATTCTTTATAAGGCGGAGGTAGTTGTATGGCAAGGATACTAGCAATTGACGATGAACAAGACATGCTCATTTTAATCAAAAATATTTTGAAAAAGATGAACCATCAAGTGGACTGTTATATATCACCTATAGCTATTAATACTCATCAATTACGCCGTTACGATTTAATCTTATTAGATGTTATGATGCCAGAAATCGATGGAGTAAGTTATTGTAAAAATATACGTAATCAAGTGGACTGTCCCATTATTTTTTTAACGGCCAAGACGCTGGAATCGGATATTGTAGAGGGGTTAGTGAGTGGTGCTGATGATTATATTACGAAACCTTTTGGCATACAAGAGTTATTAGCACGAGTTGAAGCTCATTTAAGACGTGAAAAACGTGAAAAACATGAGGGATTACATTTAGGAAATATTCGTTTTGATTTATCCTCAAGAGAAGTATTTGTTAATGAAGAGAAGGTGGCCCTGACTAAATCCGAATATGAAATCTCTGAATTATTGGCTAAGCGAAAAGGTCAAGTTTTTTCAAGAGAGCAAATTTATGAGATGGTATTCGGCTACGATCGAATGGGTGACGCTTCAGCTATTTCTGAACATGTCAAAAATATTCGCGCGAAGTTTCAACTGCATAACGAACAACCAATTGCCACAGTTTGGGGGATTGGCTACAAATGGGAATAAAACGAGGTACCCAATCGCTACAAATTATATTTTTTAAATATCTCTTTAGTGTCGGGCTAGGGTTAGTTTTAGCGGCAGGAGTAGCAATCTCATCATTTAGTCTTTTTATTAACTCCAAGCTAGTCCTTCCTGCCAATTATGCGGAACAAATTATTTTAAAAAATAAAGAATCGATTGCTAAGTCGTACCCTTTCAATCAAGCACTATTGCCTGAAGGAACATCTTACTTATTATTATCACAAGATGGTAAATTCATTGATACGAATATGAATGAATCGCTTAAAAAGGAAGCTAAACATTTTCATCAACATGATGAAATCTTGACTCCCAAAACGTTTTTCATTGAAGTAAAACGCCCAGATGGCTATGTCATTATTAATTATATGATTGAGCCGCACTATGCCAATCAGTGGTTGGAAGCACATGCGCCTAAAGTCGAAATATTATTCGGAATATGGACTGCCCTGTTGTGCTTATTGAGTGGGTTATTTATAACGGTATGGTGGGCTAAGCAAATATCAGCCCAGCTCGCACCAATGCTACAAGCTTCCCAAAAAATTGCGATGCAAGATTTAGATTTTAAAATGGGACAATCATCGATTAAAGAATTCAATGATGTTCTGAATAGTTTAGACGATATGAAAAGTGCTTTAAGTGAGTCCTTACGAAATAATTGGATGCAAGAAGAAACTAGAAAACGACAAATATCAGCATTGACTCATGATTTAAAAACGCCTCTAGCAATTGCGCAAGGAAATGCAGAATTATTAAGCGATACGGAATTAACTCAAGAACAAGCAGCATATGTCCATTTTGTCGTGAAGAATATCGACCGTATTTCATATTATTCTCAAGCGCTAATTGAAATGAGTCAGTCTGATTTAACATCAATCAATTTTAAGCCAATAGACACTGTAACAATAGCCGAAAAGGTAAAAGATGTAGCAAGAGAAATGGCTAGTGTACATCATTTTAAATTATCTGAATTAATGGAAATAGACCATCACGAGCTTTTAGTGGATATGAATGCTTTTGAGCGTGCGATTCAAAACGTTATAAGTAATGCAGTAGAGCATACAGAAGAAGCAGCAATTGATATTCATATCAATACGACGGTAAATCATTTAATCATTCGTGTATCAGATGATGGACCTGGATTCACCCCAGAAGACTTAATAAAAGGCACAGAACCATTTTACCGAGGGGATAAAAGCCGTCATTCATCACTTAATTATGGATTAGGACTTTATTCGACTAAACAAATTGTGACAAAGCATAACGGTAGTTTACTTTTAAATAATAGAGAAAATGAAAAAGGCGCAGAAGTAATTATTCAATTACCTCTGAAATCATGAGCACGCAATCATCATAATAGAATTGGCAATAAAATGTTATTAAATTAGTATATGATTATATTAATAAATGAATAGTTTAACTGTTCATTTATGTGTAGAGTAAGGAGGTTGTACTAATTAAATTAGAAATATGTAATCAATCGTACAGCATTCAGTGGGGCGGAACTTATTATTTTGCTTTATCGGATTATCCGAAAGTAAAGCCTTATGAACTCGATCGAATCGCAAAATTTATAGCATACGAACAAATAAATAATCGAAAAACAGAACTATATTGTAAGAATTCTTTTATTTAAATCAAGTGACTGAATATGTTAAGAACACTCATCCAAATTATCCTTTTTATCCAATTAATCCATTAGAGGGATGCATTTATAATGAAGAAGGACAGTGTATCATATCCGATTATTTAAGTCATACAACAACTATAGAGACTGCTCAAAAGATTATAAGTGATGGCCAGTTATTATCTGCTGAAAGAGCCTTCAATCTATCAGGAGAGGAACTTGTAAATGACTCAAGAAATGCTGCTGGAGATCCAGCTGATTATTTTCAATATGTCATGTTTGCTTGGTCTAATGTGACTTCAGGCTATCGCTTGGCCATGGAACGTTTAATAAAAAGAATGCCAGAACAGAAAGATCTAAAAGAAAACTTTGTTCCAGGTGTCAGTTTTCATTTTAAGTATGAAGATTTGCTCAAGCATAAAGATTTTGTGTTTGATGGCTATCATCCAGCTAAAATAAAAGATGCGGTCAATTTAAATGAGTTAATGTTTGCGTGTGTTGTGCCAAAGCAACAGCAACTACTCTTCGAAAAGTTAGTCCCAGAGAATATTAAAAATCGTGTTTTTTATTTAAAATACGATAATGATGGCCTAATTCAATGGAATAAAAAAGTGTATCATTTTGTATGTAATATAATTGATTAATATTAAAGAAAAGTATAAAAATGGGAGTAACAATTGTTGCTCCCGTTTTTATGTTTTTTTATTTTAGATGACCTCTTGAGTGATTACCGCTAAATATAAGTATGATGCTTATTAGTAGTTGAAGGTTATATAAAGAAGGAACAGGCCTTCTTATCATTGTTTGAGGATTTTTTTAACTTTATAGAAGTTTAGGACTGTACTTATTATTCACAGAAACGGCACTTTTTTGAGTGAATGTTAGACCAATGGCTGGTTTAGTTTAGTCACCTTCTTTATTGGTATCCATTTATTGTTTGTTCTTTTGATGGTTAAACGACGAGGTAGACATTTTAATCTTGGAAAAGTATAAGTCTTACGGATCAGTTTTATCTATTGTCTTTGAGTTTTAACAAGTCTCCTGAACGGTTGTTTTATTCTCTTTAACGGTCAAATTTTCCCATTTAGGAAAGTTAAATGACTGTTCAGGAAATGAAAAAAGATTTTAAAAAGGAAGTTCTATACTAAACATGTCAATGTTGCAACCTGACGAATATTATTATAAAATATAAGAGGGTATTTGTTATGAATACGCAAACAATTTCATAATTCGAACTTTTGGATTCGGCACAGTTTGAGGTGCTTTAACTAGTGGTGTAGCGATCGGTTCAGCAATATCCTGCTATTTTTTTTAGTATCTTTTATTTGTTTTAGTAAAAGAAAGGAGAGTTGTTTAGAATGAATAAAGCAAGAGTAGTTCCTTTAATCGTAACAATAGGATTCCTTATAGTATCAATATTTAATTTTTTTAGAGAGTTATCACCAATACTCTTCACGTTAAATATTATTGGATTTTCCAGCTTTCTATTATTGTTATCGGTCAATATTAAACGCATCCAATTAGAAAAGTGATTGATCTACACCAGTTTGAGCTGGTGTTTTTTTTGTCATAAGATTCTCAATTGGTAATGAGCTTTAGTCTAGGCCGACAGATTATTTTGGAAAATCTCTTTTATCGTATGGTCCTTTACTTTATTTTCCCCTTGTTTGGTCAGCTCCCAGGTATCATAGAAGACACACTTACTTTTGCTTTAGCTAATTTGCTTTCTTTAATTGCTGTTCTTTCTTTTTTACGATGGTTGAGGTATGATTCTATCAAATTAAGAACTGATAAGGTTGCAGCTGAAGACATGCGTATACTTTATCTGACTAACTGGATAATGATTGTTTATTACTTACTAATGCAAACGTTGACTTACTTAGAGCATGAAATAAGCTTGTCTACAATGGCTTATCGTCAATTGATTCTAGTTATTTATCTTGTTATATTCATGGGAATTATCAAACAGCTTGACTTGCATTTGAAAAATAAAATTCAAAAACAGCTTAATTTCCAACAAGATTTGCAACTAAAAAACCTGGAAGAGTACAGTAAACAGGTGGAGGAGATTTATCGTGAAGTTAAAGGTTTTAGGCATGATTACGCTAATTTGTTGACCACATTACGATTGGGCATTGAAGAGAATGACATTGAGCAAATAAAGGATGTTTACCAGTCGGTTTTAAAAGACTCACATAAAAGTTTGCGAGCTAGTAAATATGATATTGGACGATTGGTCAATATTGATAATTCTGCTTTGAAAAGTCTACTGGCATCCAATTTTTTGCAGGCTAATGATAAAAGCGTATCAGTTAGCTTGGAAGTCCCAGAAGTGATTAAACCGCTAGGCATGGCCTTAGTGGTTTTTATGACAATAGTATCGATACTATGTGACAACGCCATAGATGCTGCTGATTCAAAAGTAACGCTAGCTTTTTTGACAGTCAATAATAAGCAGATGTTTATTATAGAAAATACCACTCAGGAAGAAACTGTTGATCTTTCAAAAGTTTATGATTTTGGTCATAGTTCCAAAGGTAATAACAGAGGAGTTGGCTTGTATAATGTCATGAAAATCATAGAACGTTATCCACACGTATCACTAAACACGACTAGTCAGTCCTATCTGTTTTGCCAATCCTTAGAAATTGAATTGTCATCTAAATAACCAAAAATTTGGACCGAGGGAGTAATTCTCTTGGTCCATTTTTTTGACGCTAAACTACTTTATGTTTATTATTGCTATTTGTAACTTTGTCTCTTCTAGGAAGAAATTGAGTAAAAGCACTCCACTAATCTGCCAAAGAGATGTGGTGTAATTTTGAGCAAGTTTACTGTCATTTGATATCAGTGGTTTCCCTTCAAATTCACTATTGGAATGGATGATCACTATTTCAGGAGCTGTAATAGTACTATTTTTTAGTCAAATAGTTGTTTACGCTAGTTGTGCAGTCAGCTCTGTGATTTATATTTTAAGGCTGGTCATTTGTTAAGAGGTCGTTTGTAAAAACTGGATTCTCAGAACCTTTACTTTTGTTTCCGGGCTGTTAGCATAAGTCGCAACATTGCCAATATCTGATTGTAGGATATTAAGGCTAACGATTAAGAGATACTTTGATGGGTTTGATAAAGATGCTGATCAGCTAAACCTACCTGAGAGTTTTTGTTGGGATTGGGCTAAATAGTTGTTTAAGGTAGATCGGAGTGAATTTTGAGCTGATAAATTTGAATGTCTATTGATAATAGTTTGGCGAACTTCCTCATACTCTGCTATTTGATAATAGAGTTGATTGATTTTGTTTATCAATCGCGGCAACGGTGTTATGCCCAAAATGGTGAATCGTTTAAGTTTGACTGTTATTGAACTCAGATTAATATTAAAGAAAAGTATAAAAACTGGAATAACAATGGTTGTTCCTATTTTTATACTTTTTTAAATGAGTTAAATACATTTCAAATAAATTTAAATAAAGGTATTATTTTCGGATAAATTATAAAATGTAAAAAAATTTATACAAAACATGTAAAATAAAAGTGAATAGCTTGTGTATGATAGAAATATTTGAGACAATGTAGAGAGAAGAATATTAAGATAACTTCTAATTAACATTACATATTTCTATTTTTAGCGAATGTACCTCAAAGGAGGTGAAATATTGCATAAGCACTCTAAATTTTCTTTTTTAAGTAAAACAGTTCTAGCACTGATAACGATAAATATGTTGATATCTCCATTATCTATGGGACAAGCAACATTCTTATATGCAGATGATGAAAACAAAATCACATCTCCTAATGCATACGAAGAGCAAGATGGTTCTATAGTAACAACGGACAATTCGAATGAACTTAATTCAAGTGAGACGAATGGACCACCATTATCTTCTGAAGAGTTTACCGAATCGACAATTGATAAATCAGGTTTAAAAGAAGCTATTAAAAACTTGTCAAGCAAAATCTTAGTATATGAAGAAAATGGGTTTCAAGACCAAGAACTAATTAATGCAAAAAATACTTTGGCCCAAGCTCAAGATGCTTTAAATAATAGTGAACTCAGTCAGATGGAAATTACTCAGTTGACGAAGAAGATTTCTCAAGTAGATAAAACATTGACAAAAAAATATGACGAAAAACTAAATCAAGCAAGAAGTGATATTCAAAGTCGTTCAGCTTCTTGGGATGTTAGTGGTGAGAGAGCATATATAGGAGATTCTAAATTACAAGAAATTTTAGTTGCACAAACTGTTACAGTTGATAAGCAGTTAGATTATAACTCAAATGAAATTACATGGACGGTAAAAATATCAGCAAATGACGGATCATGGGCTAATCCGAGAATATATTTTTGGCTTCCTGAAAATATCGGTGTATCTGATTTTAATAGAGATAACTTTAACGGAAGTTTAATACTTGGATTAGACAATTTTCAAAAATTTAATAATGAGATAAGTATTAATAGTAATGGTGAAAAGACGACAGATAAACAGACACAATTTTATAAAAAATATTACGCTACAGTTGCTGAGAATGCGAGTAATCAAGCTTCTGTGTTAAGTGATTTAAATTGGTGGGTAGATACAGGAAAACTTTCTATGCTGTTAGAAGACAATCCAGGACGGTTAATCGATCGCTCTGTTACAACATATCGATTTATAACAAAACACGATAGGCAAACGAATCTGGATAAGGTTCCTTTAGGTGTAACTATTCAAAATATGGGTTATCGATACGTCCGGACATTGATGACAGGAAGTTTTGGTATTGTTAACCGTCATGAATTGAAAAGACCAGAAAAGATTACTTATGTAAAAAATAAAAATAATTTGACCGAAACAGAAAAATTAGAAGTTAAAAATAAGATTATAGAAGAAACACTTAAATACTATAAAAATAAGCAACCAGAATTAACGAAAGAACAAGCAGAATTATTAGCTGCTAATGATAATAATCAGATTCAAATAACGTCTAACGGAGCGATGTATATCAGTTGGCAAGATGGCACAGTGAGTGTTTTAAGAGATGTCAATAAATATATTGTTCAAAAAGATTTACAAGTGGATCCATTAGAACAAAAAGTATCAGACCAAGAGGCGATTAAGGAGATTAAAATTACTGGAATCGGTCCAAAAGAATTTATGGATTCGATTTCGGTTGATCCGGCTACTCCACTTCCGGAAGGACTATCTTTAAAGAACAATGAAGATGGAACATTGTCTATTGTAGGGACTTTAAAAAACATAAAATTTGACGAAGGACAGGATACTCAGACCCTTACATTTAAAGTCAAAGCAACTGATCCTAAAGACAATGAATCAATAGAACAACTTGTTACCATCCATGTCAAAGAAAATCCAGGAATGATTCCTGTTGGGACAAGAGAAACTGGTTATACAATACCGCTAAGTATTTTGTTACTTAGTGGTGTATCAAGTATGATTATGTGGAAAAAACTAAGAACTCGAGAGGAGTGGATTGAATGGTAACATCTCCTCAAAAAATAAAAACAACTAGACGAGTGAAAGACCCAGTGACAAAAGCAACATTGAAATTATTTATAAAAATAGTTACGTTTGCGATTGTAATAGTCAGTGTATTTACCTTTATATTTGGAATACATCGAGTGAATGATACAGGAATGGTTCCCAACATCAATCCGGGAGACATGATTTTGTATTATCGAATCGATAAAAAATATTTGGTAGGTGAGCCTGTTGTATATCAGTACAAAGGGGATATAAAAATAGCACGTATTGTTGCTTCATCAGGGGACACAGTAGATATTGATGAAAATGGATTTAAAGTTAACAATTCGCATCAATATGAGGACAAAATCTATAAAGAAACACTTCCTTTTAAAGAAGGAATCAAATTTCCAGTTACGTTAAAAGAAGGAGAGGTATTTCTTTTAGCTGATAATCGAGATAAAGCAACTGATTCAAGACTTTTTGGGCCAGTTCAAACAAAAGATATATCTGGGAAAATATTTACACTTATTAGACGTCGCGATATATAAAAACAACCCATAAGAAAGAAGGAATAATATGAAATTAAAAACAATTAAAAACGCTGTATTAGCTGTAACAATGGCAGTTACACTAGGCTTTTCAGGAGCAGGAAACCAATCACAAGTAGCAAACGCAGCTGAGCAGCCAGAATTAAAAATTAAGAAAGTATTGACTTTACCGGAAGGCGTAAAAACACCAGATGTAAATTTTGAATTTGATTTTAATAAAGAAAGTTTGAATGGCAATAAAGATGAAAAAAATATAAATGATATGCCCGAAATAAAAGGAATAATTGTAAATTATCAAACTTCTCAAGATAAAACTAATTCTAACGGCGAACTTGTTAAAGAAACTACGAATATATTGTCAAATTTAAAATTTCCTACTTCAGGCCAATATGTTTATACTGTTCAGGAGAAAAATGATAAAAAAGAATTTATGACATATTCAAAAGTAAAATATCGCTTATCATTATTTGTATCAAAAGAAGGCAATGAATTTAAAGTAACAAATATATTAATTGCTCAGATAATTAATGAGAAAGGAGAAGAAGTACTTTCTCCCGAAAAAGAAGAATACACATCTGACTTATCTACCAATAAGTTTGTTTTTAAAAATAATTATAATAGAGTAGATGGAAATGACACTCCTAGTGGGAAAGATATTACAATTGAAGACAAGAAAGGGTTTGTTTTAAAGAAAAATGTTAGTGGAGAAGTATCGAATAAAGCTGCTGACTTTACTTTTAAATTAAAAGTTATCAAACCATCAAATGCAAAAGATCAATTAAATTCATTTAAATACTATATCGTAAGCAATGAAGGAACTGTAAAAAAAGAAGACACTAAAAATTATGATGAAGATTTTGATATTACTTTAAAACATAATGAACGAGTCGTTTTTGGGAAAGTATTATTAGGTAGTAAGGTATCTGTGGAAGAAACAGACAGTCAAGGATATACACCAAGTATTGATAACGGATTATTGAATGGACAACAAGTTTCAACAGTAGAAAACTTAAAAAATGGTATGATCATAGGTGATGAAGGTGAAAACTTTGTTGAATTTAAAAACACACAGCAAACTCCAACAGGTATTCTGTTAAATAACTTACCATTTATTACATTGGCTCTTTTAGCAGCTACCGGTATTTTCTTCTTTATTAAAAATCGTGATGAAGATGAAGAAGAGGAATTAGAAGCTTAAGGCAATTAGTTTATGCGTACAAAAGTAATTGTAGGCACTAAGAATCCTGAAGTTAAACGAGTAAGTAAACATGCTTCCTGATCTTCAGCGATTGAAGGGTGGTCGGAATAATTGACCAATCAGCAAAAAAAGAAAATTCGAATGATTCGAAGGGTTTCAAGAGGATTAGATTATGTAATTTTGATTTTATCTTTATTAGCGCTATTCATTGGTGCATATGCTTTTTGGGATACACATCAAGTGATGACAATCGCCAGCAGCGATCAATACACTGTTTATAAGCCGAATAAGGAAGACAATCTTTCCTTAGATGAATTGAAAAACATTAATGAAGATGTTATTGGCTGGATTGATGTATATGGCACCAAAATAGACTATCCAATTGTCCAAGGTGAAGACAATTGGGAATACTTAAACAAAACAGTCCTGGGCGACTTTTCAACAGCTGGTAGCATTTTTTTAGACGCTCGAAATAATCAAGATTTTTCGGATTTTCAAAATATTTTATACGGACATTATATGGCAGAGCGAAAGATGTTTGGCGATGTCGAACGATTTAAATCAAAAGAATTCTTTGACACACATCAATATGGGGCAATTCATCGAACAGGACAAAAAAGTCTAGGTATTGAATTTTTTGCCTATTTAAAAACAGTTGGAACAGACCAAACTATTCTTTCCACAGCTAAGTCGAGCGAAGATAAGCAAGGACTAATTGAACATATTTATGAGGGGGCAACTTATTCAAGGCCTATCGATTTTAAAGAAGAAGATCGTTTAGTCGTCTTGGACACATGTGATTTGACCATTACAAATGGACGATACATTCTAATTGGTCGCTTAACAGATCAAGTCGTTGGCAATCCCTATCCAGAAACGAAATCGAATCATCAATTAAGTTCATTGATTAAACGAGCTTACCGTATGAATGTCTTATTTGTTTTAATTGTACTATGGCTTGTATTAGTAACTATATACTTCATTTATGATAAGATTCAACGAAAGAAAAAAGGAGAGGAGGCCAATCCAATTGTACAAAAATAAACGATATAACGTTTTCATAAGGCAAACGTTATGTGCAATTTTGATGACGTTTTTGGCTCTTTCCTTTCATTCAAATAAAATATTTGCCCTTGAATTGCCTGTCAGTATGACTGTAAAACAAAAGGTCACGGTAAATCATGAGTATAGTACACCTAATGATCGATTAAAGTACGTCATCGAACCGATTACTCCTGATGCACCGTTGCCACAAAGTGCACATGAGCAATTTGTCTTTTATCTTACTGGAAATGAAGAACGATTCATTCATTTACCAATCAAAAAAGCCGGTGAATATTATTATCGAGTTTATCAAAAAGATAATGAGTCGATTGACTATTTAACGCCTGATCAAGAAGTTTACGAATGGCGTATAACAGTTACAGGTTCGGGAACTCATCTTGAAGTGAAAGAAATGATGTTAGTGAATAGTGAACATTACAAAGTAGAATCCACTAATTTTTATCCAACGTATCATATCCCTAAAAAAATAGCTCATAAACATTTGGGGTTCTTACCACAAACAGGTGAGATAGAAATGGGGAACATTTTAATTGGAGTAAGTTTTGTATTCTTAGGCTATCTTATGTTTCTTTTAAAAAAAAGAAATAAAGAAGATTTAGAACCAATAAATGGTGACGAAACACATTTAAAGATTGATTCAAAGGAATGAACAAAAAAGAGAAGCTTAGTTGCTTCTCTTTTTTTGCTATTTACAAATGATTCATTTAAATTATGTGACATTTGTCATGTGAAGTAATGACAGGTGTGATTAGTTATCGCATGTGATTCATTATATAATTTACTCATCGATTGATTGGAGGGATACAAATGATTGAAGTAGAACATGTTAAAAAAGTGATAAATAATAAAAACATTCTTCAAGATATTACATTTAAAATTAATCCAGGAGAATGTGTGGCGTTAATTGGACAAAATGGAGCAGGTAAAACAACGCTACTATCGTGTATGTTAGGAGATAAGAAAATTAATGGAGGAAAGATTCTCATTCATCAACAATCACCAAAAACAGTTAGTAATAAAAAACAAGTAGCTGTGTTAATGCAAGATAATGTCATTCCCACAGATTTTAAAGTGAATGAATTAATTCAATTTTTTCAATCGATTCATGATCGCCCATTAAGTCTAGAGGAAGTACGGGCGTTATTGCAATTCACTTCAAATCAAGAAAATCAGCTAGCCGACAAATTATCAGGTGGACAAAAACGCTTATTAGCCTTTGTTTTGTGTTTAATCGGGCAACCTAATATGTTGTTTTTAGATGAACCAACAGCAGGGATGGATACAACAACTCGCCAACGTTTTTGGGAAATTGTTCAACAATTGAAAAAGCAAGGTGTAACGATTGTGTATTCTAGTCACTATATTGAAGAAGTCGAGCATACTGCTGATCGTATTTTAGTGCTTCATCAAGGTCAGTTAATACGAGATACAACGCCTTATATGATGCGTAAAGAGGAAACAAGTAAACTAGTAACAGTACCTATTAAATTTTTATCAGTTGTTCAAACGTTTGATTTTATTGAAGATTTAAAAGTATCGAAAGAATTTATTCAATTTAAGACGAATCAGATGGAAGATATATTTTCAAAATTACAGGTAGCAGGTTGTACTATAAATGATTTGGAAATTCAAAATAAGACGTTGTTAAATACGCTATTTGACACAACACGGGAGGATTAAAAAATGAGTGCTTTATTAAAAATGGAATGGATTCAAATACGACGCAATTGGCCAGTGTTTATTATGTCAGTCGGTATGCCTCTAGCTTTCTTTTTATTTTTTTCGTCGACTAACAATTTTGAAAACGCCGTGTTAAAACAAAAATTTATTAGAGAATATATGTTGACGATGACATCATTTTCTATGTCTTCGTTTGCACTATTTACTTTTCCAGTGCTATTAAAAGAAGATTTGAATAATCACTATTTAAAATATATCGAGCATTCACCATTAAAAATGAGTCAATACTATTTATCAAAAATCATTCGAGTGATCATTTATTTTTCAGTTTCGATTGTAGTGACTTTCTTTGCGGGTGCTTTTGCTCGTGGGGTAGAATTGTCTGTCAATAAATGGCTTATAAGTGCTTTATTTTTATTATTGACAAGTTCAGTATATCTTGCAATCGGCTTATTAATTAGTCAAATTAATAAGCAACAAGTGATGTCGATTGTCAGCAATATTAGTTTTTTAGGTCTAGCCATTATCGGTGGATCATGGTGGCCTATTTCTTTATTTCCAAAAGGGGTACAAGCTATTTCTAAATTAACACCAAGTTATCACGTTAATCACTTTATAACGAGCTATATTTCACAAGAAAATATAGCTACAAAGTCTTTACTAATCGTTTTAGTGTATGCGATAATTATTGCAGCATTAGCCATTCGCATTAAACAAAAACGTGAGGTCAATTAAATGGATTACGTTCAGTTGAAACATCCTCTTTACTACATAAATTTAGTCTTTATTGCATTCCCAGTTGTTGGTGCAATCACCCAAACTTATCCAACTTATTCACTTTTTTTGACACTAGGATTTGTTTTAAGTTATTTGTACACCATATTTGGAAAGAGTGAATGGAAAATCAATCTAACTTGGACCTATATGATTCTGTACGTATTATATATGACTTTGTGTATAGAATATTCAATGATTTGGTTTTTATTTTATTTTAATTCGCTACTAGCGTTTCGTTTCAAAGATTCATTGAAATCTTTTCGCATGCTATCCTATTTATTGACGATTTTAATGATTGTCATAGTCGGCTTATGGAATATTGAGGATACATTTGTGCGAATGATTGTTATTTTAATTCCCTTATTTAATTGCAGTATGTTGTATTTTTTTAAAAAAGAAGCTAATTATAAGCGACAAAAAGATGAATTAATAAAAAAAAATGAATCAATTAATTTGTTATTAGCTGATAATGAACGCAATCGAATTGGTCAAGACTTACATGATACACTTGGCCATGTTTTTGCATTACTATCGGTAAAATCCGAGTTACTGAAAACATTAATAGAGCACGAACAATTAGATCAAGCTAAAAAAGAAGCGAATGAAATTTTAGTAATATCTAAACAGACGATGAATGATATCCGATCTATTGTTCATTCGCTTAAAAATCATCAAGTTGAAGAAGAACTAGTCATTTTAAGTAACATGTTAGAAATGGCGAATGTTGAATTAATAATTACTAATCGTTCATTGCCTCAGCAGTTATCACTCGAAAAACAAGGAAAATTAGCAATGATTCTAAGAGAATTCATGACTAATTTGATTAAGCACAGTCAGGCAACGCAATGTCAATTGCATTTTAATCAACAAAAACATCAATTGATTTTAGATTATCAGGATAACGGTATAGGATTTAGAGAGTGGAGAGGAAATGAATTGCAAGCGGTAAAAAATCGATTAGTGACGATGCAAGCGACACTAGAAGTGATTTCTTTAAAAAATCCGACACATTTTCGCCTTATGATTCCAATGGAGGAAAACTCATGAAAATTTTAGTAGCCGAAGATCAAAGTATGTTACGCGATGCATTATGTCAATTGTTGACTTTTCAAGAGGAAGTCGAGCAAGTCTGGCCTGCAGCTAACGGTGTAGAGGCTAAAGAGCTATTGCAACGCGAATTAATCGATGTAGCCATACTAGATGTAGAAATGCCAGAACAAACAGGCTTAGACGTATTAGAATGGGTTAAAACAACATCCTTAAATACTAAAGTTATTATTATAACGACATTTAAACGACCAGGTTATTTTGAACGAGCAGTTAAAGCAGGAGTAGACGCTTATGTTTTGAAAGAACGGTCAATTGATGAATTAATGCAGACCATTCGTAACGTATTAGCAGGACGAAAAGAATATTCGCCTGAGTTAATGGATATAATGTTAAAGGATCATCGGCCGCTCAATCACTCTGAAGAAGAATTACTCAAAATAGTTGCTCAAGGACTATCGAATAAAGAAATTGCTGAGCAATTGCATTTATCAAATGGTACTGTCCGCAATTACGTGAGTAATATTATTCAAAAATTAGAAGCAGAAAATCGTATGGACGCTGTTCGAATTCCACGAGAAAATAATTGGATTTAAACATTATAAATTAGTCTAAGTTAAAAGAAGGTGGTAGATGAGGTACCACCTTCTTTTTTGGTTTGGAAAAGTTTGATTGGTCTAAGTTTTTATTTTATACGCTATTATGGTTGAATTAAAAAGTATGAATCTAATTTTTTATAAATTTTTCCATATTAAATACAATATTAAAAAATAATGAAAACGCTATACATATCATAATTGTTATATTGAGTTTTTTTAGGTAAAATGTTAATAGAAAACCTACCGGAGAAAGAGGTGACACTTATGTCAAAATTAGAAAATTTGACGTCATTGCCGGTTCGTATTTATCAAGAAGCTATCTCAGATAAGGAACGAGCATTTGCGCCATTTGCGTGGACTGAAACGTTTATTCGTCAAATAAATGAAGAAACTAATCAAATGATTGTACATATTTGGCCAATGGAGAGAACGGTGATTCTTGGTATGGCGGATAAAAGACTTCCTCATATTCAAGGAGCATTACATACTATTGAACAACAGAATTATCGTCCTATTATCCGAAATATAGGTGGATTGGCAGTAGTTGCTGATAAAGGTGTGTTAAACTTTTCTCTCATTATTCCAGATCAATTGGAGGAACGCATTACTATTGATGAAGCCTATCAGATGATGGTTCGATTAGTCCGAGTAATGTTTTCTGATTTTTCGAAAAAAATTGACTGTTATGAAATAGAGCAGTCCTATTGTCCAGGCCGCTATGATTTAAGTATTGATGGCAAAAAATTTGCTGGAATTGCGCAACGTCGAATCAAAAAAGGAATTGTGGTGTCCATATATATGAGTGTAAATGGCGATCAAATGAAGCGTGGACAAATGATTGCAGCATTTTATCGAGAAGGATTGCAGGAAGAGCAAGCAGGAACTCGTTATCCAGTAGTTGATCCGATGTGTATGGCTAACTTAAGTGAATTGTTAGACTCGACTTTAACGGTATCAATAGTTGTTGAACGGTTAAAACGAGCACTGAAACAGATTGGCTTTGATTATCAAGATTGGCAACCTCAAGCTCAATATGTGACGTCTTTTAGTCAGTTTTATCAACGAATGAATCAATCAATTAGAAAGGAATAAATTATGGACGAGCGTTTTAAATCATTATTTAGACCATTAGTGCTACCTAATGGCACTGTTTTAAAACATCGCTTCGTATTATCACCCATGGTTACGAATTCCTCAACAGCTCATGGTTTAGTGACAGAAGATGACATTCAGTACGCAGCCCGAAGAGCCGCGTCAGCTCATCTGCAAATTACTGGGGCAGCTTATGTTGACGAATACGGCCAATTATTTGAATATGGGTTTAGTTCAGCTAAAGATGAAGATATTCCTGGGCTAAAAAAATTAGCACAAGCGATGAAATCCAAAGGTGGAAAAGCAATTTTACAATTGACACATGCAGGACGTTTTTCAACGCATACATTGAAGAAATATGGGTTTGTTTATGGACCGAGCCCAATGCGCTTAAACGCGCCTCAACCGCATGAAGTTAAAGCGTTATCTGTCGAACAAATCGAAGCGATTGTCGAACGTTATGCTCAGGCGACACGGCGTGCAATTGCGGCAGGATTTGATGGGGTAGAAATATCTTCTGCTCAAAGATTGTTAATACAAACTTTTTTCTCAACCTTTTCGAATCAACGAACCGATGAATATGGTGTGCAAAGCTTAGTGACTCGATCAAAAATAGGGTTGGATGTGTTACGCGCCGTTCAGTCAGTTATAACAGAAGAAGCACCTGAAAATTTTATCCTAGGCTTTCGAGGAACACCGGAAGAAACGAGAGGAGATTCGATTGGCTATACAGTTGATGAATTCATTCAATTTGTAGAATGGGCGTTAGAGGTAGCGCATTTAGATTATTTAGCTATTGCAAGTTGGGGACATGATGCTTTTCGAAATAAAATTCGAGCAAAAGGGCCGGTTCAAGGAGCGTTAGTGAATCAGGTCGTTTGGGAACATTTTAAAGGCCGATTACCTGTTATGGCGACTGGCGGGATCAATACACCAGAGAAAGCAATGGAAGCTTTAGCTCATACGGATTTCATTGGTGCCTCGACTCCCTTAGTTGTGGACCCTGAATTTGTGGTAAAAATGATGAACGGGGAAGAGGACATGATCCAATTAAAAATTCGATTGGAAGATTTGGAACAGTTAGCTATTCCATCAGCGTCTTTTAAAGATATTGTTCCATTAATGGATTATGGAGAATCTTTACCCCAAGAAGCGCGTACGCTATTTCGTTCGCTTGAATCAAACTATAAGGAGCGTTCATGATGGAATTAAGTGTACTGGATTACGGTGTAGTGGTTAAAGGAAAAACAGCTCGTGATGCATTAAAAGATACGGTTCGATTGGCTCAAAGAGCAGAGCAACTTGGATATCAGCGTTTTTGGGTAGCTGAACACCATAATATATCAGCGTTTTCAACAAGTAGTCCAGAAGTATTAATGATGCATCTTGCGGATCGAACACAACACATTCGTATTGGGTCTGGTGGCGTGATGGCTTTACATTACAGTAGTTATAAAATAGCTGAAAACTTTAAAACCTTGGAAGCTATTCATCCGAACCGAATTGATTTAGGAATGGGTAGTTTTTTAGGTAGTCATCCTGTTCATCGCGCATTAAATAGTATTCATACTAAAAGCGATTATCCAGAAGTATTAGCGACAATACAAAGATATTTAACTGTTCCGATAGCACCTCAATTACCAGTACGTGTGACGCCACTTGTTGAAACAATGCCTCAAATGTGGACGCTAAGTAATAGCGAACAAACTGCACAATGGGCGGGTGAGTTAGGAATGGGCTATACGTTTGGTGTATTCCCTTATATGCAGAAAAATCCGCTAATTGAAGCACCAAAAGTATCTCAAACATATTTTAACCATTTTAGACCAACAGCTCATTGTCCGAATCCACAGCTAATGGTTGCTGCGTTTATCGTAATTGGCGATACCGATGAAGTGGCTGAAAAAATGGCGCAATCATTGGACTTGTGGATGTTAGGTAACCAAGTCTTCAATGAATTTGAAAAGTATCCTGACAAACAGGATGTAGGTAATTATCAGTTAACGGATTTACAACGAGTGACCATCAAAGCTAATCGAGAACGTATGATTATCGGTGGACCAGAACGTGTTAAAGAACAATTGGATACACTCATTCAAGCTGCGCAAGCGAATGAGGTACTTGTGATACCACTTGTGCCAACAGTTGATCAACGGATACGCTCACTAGAATTATTAGCTCAGCTTTATAAATAGTTACAAAAGAATTCAATCTTAAAAAAGGAAGGAATGGATTAATGATGAAAAAAATGGCCAATTATTTGTTAATTGAAAAAGAAGGAGACCTTTATACAATTAGTATGACACCTGAACTACAAGACGATGTAGGAACAGTGGGTTATGCAGAATTTTCTGAAGCGACTCATGTAGCAGTTGATGATACATTGCTTAACATAGAGGCTTCTAAAACCGTTATGGGGATTTTATCACCGTTAGCAGGAACCATTGTTGAACGTAATGAAGCAGCTATTATGACCCCTACTTTGTTAAACTCTGAAAAAGCTGAAGAACATTGGATTGTGAAGTTAACAGATGTAGATGTTGCGTCATTTGAAGCGCTAGAAGATGCTTAATACATTTGATTTGCTTAAACAGATGATTCAACTGCTCAAGTTGGAACAAGGCAGTCGTTTGGTAGAAGAGGCGTTACCTTCAACTATACGAGAACGGGAGCGAATGTGGCGGGAATTAATTAATATCCGACCACCAGTTAATGTATCTTCAGAATATTTGTCCTTAGAAGACACTTTTTTAACGCAGTATCATCATCAATATCAGCCGATTCAATTAGCAGAATGTCATATAACCAATCATCCTAATATTTATACCTATCATGGCGATATTAGACATTTAGAAGTGGATGGGATTGTCAATGCGGCAAATAGTGAGATGATTGGCTGTTTTATTCCAAATCATGGGTGCATTGATAATGCCATTCATACATATGCGGGTGTTCGCTTACGCTTAGCTTGCCACCATTTAATGACTGTACAAGGTAGAAAAGAACCAGTTGGACAGGCGAAAATAACAAAAGCCTATCATTTACCGGCATCGCACATTATTCATACGGTCGGTCCAAGCGTTCAACCCGGTCGAAAAGTTTCTGCGATAAGACAAGATTTATTAAAACGATGTTATCAATCGTGTTTAGACTTAGCGTTAAAAGAGGGATTACATTCATTAGCTTTTTGTGCCATTTCGACGGGGGAGTTTGCTTTTCCAAAACAGCTTGCGGCTACGATTGCTGTCGATACGGTAAAACAGTGGTTAAGGACACATGATGACAAAATAAACGTTATTTTTAATACGTTCACTCAAGAAGATAAACGTTATTATCATCAATTGTTAAGAAAGGAGGAATAAAATGACAATATGGCACACTCTTTCAAATACTCATTTGAATCAAGCAGAACAGTTAGCACAATTGATCCATGAATCCGATGCGCTTGTCGTCGGAATTGGGGCCGGGATGTCTGCAGCTGACGGATTTACGTATATTGGATCTCGCTTTGAAACGGCTTTTCCAGATTTTATTGAAAAATATCATTTTCTCGACATGTTACAAGCAAGCTTGCATTCATTTGAAGATTGGGAAGAGTATTGGGCTTTTCAAAGTCGGTTTGTTGCTTTAAATTATTTAGATCAACCAATCGGACCTTCTTATATTGATTTGCGTCAAATACTGGAAACGAAGCCTTATCATGTGATTACGACTAATGCGGATAATGCTTTTTGGATCACCGATTATGATCCAGGAAAGGTCTTTCACATTCAAGGAGAATATGGGTTGTGGCAATGTAGTGAACATTGTCATCAACAAACTTATCGAGATGATTCACTCATTCGACAAATGATTAAGGAACAACAAGATATGAAAATACCAAGTCATTTGGTTCCACACTGTCCAAAATGCCATGCACCTTTTGAAATCAACAAACGCAATGAAGAAAAAGGGATGGTGGAAGATGCTGATTTTGATGCACAACAACAAAGGTATGAGTCATTTCTCTCGCAACATGAGACAGGTCGAGTACTCTATTTAGAGATTGGTGTTGGTCACACAACGCCACAATTTATTAAGCATCCGTTTTGGAAACGAGTGGCAGATAATCCAGACGCTTTATTTGTAACGTTAAATCATAAGCATTATCGGCTGCCACAACCTATTCGCAAACAAAGTATCGAGTTGACTCAACATATTGCAACGCTACTTAATGAAACAAAAGCATATTATTTTAACGCGCATGTACAATAAATCGTTCACTTAAATAATCAAAAATTTTAAACCCAAAAGGAGAATACCATGTACTTAATTGAACCAATACGCAATGGAAAACGTATCACTGATGGTGCTGTCGCTTTAGCGATGCAAGTTTACGTCCAACAAAATATCTTCTTAGATGATGATATTTTATTCCCTTATTACTGTGATCCTAAAGTAGAAATTGGTCGGTATCAAAATGCCGTAGTTGAAACTAATCAAGATTATTTAAAAGAACATCATATTCCAGTTGTTCGTCGTGACACTGGTGGCGGAGCAGTTTATGTTGATTCAGGAGCCGTTAATATTTGTTATTTAATTAATGACAATGGTATCTTTGGTGATTTTAAACGAGCTTATGAGCCAGCTGTTAAAGCACTCCATCATCTTGGTGCAACTTCTGTTGAAATGACGGGGCGCAACGATTTAGTTGCTAATGGCAAAAAAGTTTCAGGCGCTGCTATGACCATTGCGAATGGCCGTGTGTATGGTGGCTATTCATTACTTTTAGATGTAGATTTTGATGAGATGGAAAAGGTTTTAAATCCAAATCGTAAGAAAATTGAATCAAAAGGAATTAAATCCGTTCGTAGTCGAGTGGGCAATATTCGGGAACATTTAGCACCAGAATATCAAGAGGTTACGGTGGATGAATTTAAAGATTTAATGGTTTGTCAATTATTGGATATCGAACATATTGATCAAGCTAAGCGTTATGACTTAACAGAAGAAGACTGGCAAAAAATTGATGAATTAACCGAATCAAAATATAAAAATTGGGAATGGAATTATGGAAACTCACCTCAATACAGTTATCATCGCGATGCACGATTTGCGGGAGGGACCATTGATATTCATTTATCGATTGAAAAAGGGCGCATTGAAGCTTGTCGCATTTACGGGGATTTCTTTGGAAAAGCGGATATCCATGATGTTGAAAAAGCATTAATCGGAACAAAGATGGAAAAAGAAGATGTTTTATCTGCTTTAACGCCACTTGACTTGCCAATTTATTTTGGTTCAATTACTAAAGAAGAATTAGTAGAATTAATTTTTTCATAATAGAAGTTTTAAAACGAGTCTTAAAGGCTCGTTTTTTTGTGCTTTAAAATTTTAAATGATTAAAAATCAAATTCTTTTCAAAAAGCAATATGTTTTTGTCACACAACAAATAGCATGAGTATGCTAAAAATAAGTGATGAAAAGACATAAAAAGTAAATTTTAATCAGTTTTTTAGAGCGATTATTGATAAAAGATATATTTGATTGTAAAATTTTATATTTTTATAAAAATTAAGTTTACTTAAAAAATGTGATATAGTACACTAATATCGAACAAATTTAAGGAGGCTATCTATGAAAGAAGCAAACAACAAACAATCAAAATATTTTAAAATTGTCACAGCAGCGGGATTACTCGTATGTTTGAACGGGGCAAGTCATCATCATATTGTGGCAAAACAAGTAAACAAAGATAAAATAGAATTAAAATATGAAAACGGGTTTGATTTTAAAGTAAAAATTACACCTATTGATAAAGCATTAATTATTGACAAGGTATTAGTTGATAATGAAACAGCTAAACTTGTTTCAAGTAGACTATCAGTGTTTGGAAAGGAAGTTAAATACTTTATTGATAAAGAAAATGGAGAACTTTATATCCAAGAACCTGATAATGAAAAAGTAATTGAATTAAAAGATAAGGACGATCAATTATTAGGGAAATATAAATACAATAAAAATAAAAAAAATTTTGAACAAATATTTGATGTTGAGACAAAAATTGTTGAAAAGTCAGATAATGAATTAGGTAATGAGCAAAAGGAAGAAAAGATGCTTGATGCAGTCAAATTATCAAATAAATTAAAAATAAAAACAGTTAATGAACATCAGAAATCAAATGTATTTGATTTTTATTATATATCCTTGGAACCAAAAGAATTAGTAAATCAAATTAAAGAAGTAGAAATAGATTCGCATAAATTAAGAGAAGCTAGTTATAAACAGTCAACATCGAATGGTGGATTTTATATTGATAAAGAAAATGGATATATATTTTTTGAAAAAGTTATAAAAAAAGATGCGATAATTACGTTTAAAGACGAAAATAAAAAGATATTAACTCAAATAAAAAAAGTTGAAGATAATCAATTTGAAATTTTAACTTTAGAAAATGAAATTTCAAAATCAGTGGAAAGTTCCAAAGAAAAAGCACAAAACAGTAAAGAAGGAAAAGGAGAAATAACACAAGAAGAGCAAGTAAAAGCAAAAGAGCAAGTAAAAGCAAAAGAGCAAGTAAGAGAAAAAGAGGAAATAAAAGTAAAAGAGGAAATAAAAGTAAAAGAGCAAGTACCAGCGAAAGAGCTAGTAAAGCAAGAAGATCAATTAAAACAAAATAAGGAAATAAAGCACAATGAACAAGTTGAAAAAGAAGAAAAAATTGTTCGGAAAAATAATGAAAACTCAATACCAATGAAGCAAAAAGAAATTTTAAGTGAAAAGAAGAAAAGAAAAAAGAGAGATTTAGTTAGTGTGGATACAAATCTAATATCTGAAAATAATAAAAAAGAAATAAAGAAAGAAAATAAAAAAGTAGGAACGAATATCTATTCTTTGGAATTTAGTGGTATAGATTTTGAAAAGATTGAAAAGGTAGAGGTAGGTACTATCTCTTATAGAAAAACGGACTCAAAAGCAGCTGTATTCAATGATGTTTTTTATAAAGATACAACCAAGAAAGAATTGTTTTTAGGAAATGAGTTAAAAGAAAATGGCGTAATTGTTTTGAAAGACGTAAATGATAAAGTACTTGGTAAATTCAGAAAAATTAAAGACAATACATTTGAAGCTGTAAACTCTGATAAATTAACAGATAAACAATTACATGTACGTTTAGTCGGATCCTTTGAAGCAGCTCTAGTTAATCAGAAAAAATATGATGCAGTTTCTTCAGCTACTGGATCAGCAACGATGAATAAAAATAGTAATGTTGTGCTTCAAGTGGCAGAAACTGAAAATAATCAAAAGCCAAAAGAAGAAGATTGGAAACTTTTAAAAGATTCACCAAATATTCGTGCAATTCATAATCAAAGTAAAGTCAATATTAATGATGAAACAATGGGCATGAAACCATTCTATAACACGTATGAAAGTTCTGTGATGTTAAGTGGTATACCAAGTAAGGCAGGGGAATACAAAATTAGTGTCACTGTAGCGGATGAACTTGGACGTAAAGAGACTTCAAATGAATTACCTTTTAAAGTTTATGATTTATCAAAAGTTAAATTAACAGATGAATTTAAATCAGAGCAATTTAAATTACTAAATAGCAAAGATAAATATCAATGGGATATGGCCCCATGGTATATTGAGCAGTTTGGAGATGCAGATAAAACGAAACCATCTCAAGTAACTGTGCCATCGGAATTAAAATTATGGCATGGCTCGCATGAAAGTGGTGTGTATGGTGTATTAGGTTATGCAGTGGACCAACATCACGTACCGCATCAAACGTTAGTAGTCGATAAAGATACTAATTTAACATTGAGAAATATGAAAATTTTAAGTAGTGTAAATATCTTAGTTAAAAATGGTGGGCATCTCAATTTTTATGATTCATCACTTTATGGAACAATTACCGTTGAAAAAGGCGGAAAATTGCAAATGAACTACGATGAGCATCATAATCAGTATTTAACAGGTTCATCAATTAACGGACAAGTCATATTAAAAGACGGCGCTATTTTAGGATCTTCACTCATTTATTCTAATGCAAATAACTTAACAGATAGTCGAGTAGCTCGTTTAATCGACACACCAGTCGTAAAAGTTGAAGGAAAAGTTCAATTAGATGGTAAAGTGTATATTCGCGGTGATGAATCAGCAACGGGAACACATTCAGATGGGAAAATGTATACAGGCCAACCAGCTTTAGAAATGGCCGCAAACAGTCAATTAATTATACCGAAAGACTCTGAATTAGGATTATACGGAGGCGGACGTTTTGCAACTACTTCAATTGGTGGAGACGCACTTATTTTAAATAAAAACAGTCGAATTGAGGGAGACGGTAAATTAATTGCAGTTGGTGGATATGGTCAAGCTTTACAGGGCGGTCATGCTGTTAATGGAGATGGAACAATTGCTGTTAGTGAAGCATTCTTACAAGGTGGAAGTAACTTTGATGAGAAAAGTCCAGTCGGTAAAGCGTACACTGAACATGTCCAAATTGATGGTCGAACAATCGGTTACGCCTACGACGGTATTCACAAACCAACTTTAACAGATGATGAAAAATCACCATACTGGATTGGATTAAAAGCACCAGGTTTGGATACAAGTATTGTTAATCCATTGAATAATTCAATAACAACAGGAGCACCTGCAATTAATAAAAATCAAAAAGGAAAAAATGAAATTCCATTCAAAACAGAATATCGTGCAGATCCGTCTATTCCAAAAGGTGAACAAAAAGTGGAAAGAGAAGGGCGAGTTGGTGAAGCAATTGATGGAAAAGTAGTGACTCCAGCGATTGACCAAATTATTTTAATCGGTACTCAACCAACGACCCAAGTGGTAGAAATTCCATTTGAAATCAAACGTATTCCAAATGATGAACGTTTTGAAGGAGAAGAAATAATTGTTACACCAGGTGTTAATGGCTCAAAATCAGTGACAACCACTTACCAATTAGATGAGAACCATCAAGTTGTTATTCTCGAAGAAAAAGAAAACATTTTACAATTACCAGTTGAACAAGTGGTAGAATATGGTACAAAGAAACGAGAACAATCAGAAAATGATGGCGAAACGAAACAAGATGAGATGAATGAGTCACAATCTATTCCATTTGAGATTATTTATCAAGCAGATGAAACATTGGAAGTTGGAGAAGTTAAAGTACAAGTAACTGGACAATTAGGTGAAAAGAAAGATGGTATCGTGATAAAAGAACCAATTAATCAAGTTATTTTAGTAGGAATCAAACCAACTGTCCAAACAGTAGAAATCCCTTACGAAACTAAACGAGTAGCCAATAATATGCGCTATAAAGATGAAGCGGAACAAATAATCACTGAAGGAAAAAATGGTGAAAAACAAGTAACAACTACTTACCAACTCAATAGTGAGCATGAAGTGGTTATATTGCAACAAGAAGAAGTTATTTTAAAAGAAAAAGTTGATGCAGTAGTAGAGTATGGAACGAAAGAGCGGACACAAGGATCAATTAATGAGAATGGTTCTCAGTCTGGAAATAACAAACAATCTGAGTTAAACGCATTGACTGAAAATAAAATGAACTCTAACACAAGCACAAATAAGGTAGTTAATAAACAAGCAAAATTACCACAAACAGGTGAAACTCGTACCTTCTATTCTGTATACGCAATGGCCTTTATAGCGATGGCATATACAATTAAGAAATGGATTCAAAAATTAAAAAGAGAAAAAAATTAAAATAAATTAGTCCTTGAAAACGAAGGGAAGATGAAGCAACGAATGAGTTGATTTCATCTTCTTTTTTTGTTTTACAAACAAGCAGGAACCATCGACAACATGTGAAAGCCGAAAATTAATTACACCTTTTAGGGTATCAAAAAACACCTGATAAATAGTTATTTAAAAGAACGTATCAAAACAATTTTGAGTTTTTTAATGAAATTTAGTTCATATTATCTAAGGCAGACACAAATTGTGAAGAACTAAAATTGATATGTTAAAAAAATCACATAAAATGATTGACAATGATTCTTTAAGATAATATAGTAGTTACCATAAGTAACTACTACTAACAAAGAAAGGAGAGAATGGAAATTGATTAGCATTATGAAACAATTTGGTTATACAGAGTCTGAAATGAATATTTACATGACATTGGTTGAACATGGTGAAATGACTGGATATGAAGTGAGTAAAAAATCAGGTGTTCCAAGATCTAAAGTATACAATCATTTGGAACGACTCATTCAAAAAGGAATTGTATTAGTAAATAAAAATGAACCCAAACTGTATTCCAGCATATCCACAGAAGAGTTTGTGAAAAGTTTAAAAATGACGACTACAACTAACATTAATAAAATAGAAGAGTTCATGAATCAGATTCATAAAAAAAGTGTGAATAATGATTTGTTGTGGCAATTAAACGAAAGAGAACACGTTTTACAAAAAGTTCACCATATGATTGATCAAGCTGAACAAAGCTTATACATTCAAATATGGGATGAAAGTTTAACTGACGTCATTCAAGAGGCATTAACAAAAGCTGAAGCTAGATTAGATCAATTTGTATGTATCTTATTTAGTACAAAAAGTACGTACACTCTTCCTTTTAAACGATTCTACTCACATGGGTTTGAAATGGATAAAGTCAAAGATATGAATGGACAATGGATTAACTTAGTGAGTGATGATGAAGTATTGTTTGGTACGTTGGATGAAGTATGTGATGTTATTTGGACGCAAAATCAAGCAATGCGTCTTTTATCAAAAGAGTATATTAAACATGATGCTTATACGCTAAAAATTATCAAAGAACATACGCAAGAGTTACAAACATTCTATGGAAATAATTTTGAAAAAATTAGAAATATTTATTAATAGGGGGATAAAACATGACATTCAAAGATATATTATTATTATTAGTCGTATTGGTTAATGCATATTTTGCATTTGTTTTTGTGAAAGATTTGGTTAAAAATAAAAATGAGGTGATGACTGAACCAGCTCATACAGTAGCCTTACCATTTACTAGTGCTATTATCTTTTTCTTATCAACATTGGGCATTTCAGACTTTGCAATTAGTACAACACTTTATCCAAAGTTAAAATGGACGAGTGTAAAAAAACTACCTGGTACATTAAACACGCAATGTACCATTCCAGTTGCAGTCATGGCGTTAGCCTATATAACAAATATTCAAGTAGGAATAACAACATTGATTGTATGTATTGTGAGTCAAATGATTGGTTCATATTTTGGCGCTAAATTTGCTGTTAAGTTACCAGCCGATAAATTAAAACTTTCTATTGGTATTGGGATGATTATCGCAGCGTTAATTATTTTAGGCGGTAAATTTGGACTATTACCTGGTGGTGGTACAGCAACCGAATTAGAAGGAATAAAATTAATTATTGCAGCTGTAGCTTTGGCATTATTTGGTGCTTTAAATAATATTGGTATTGGATCATATGCTTTAACAATGATTACAGTTTACCTTTTAGGATTAAATCCAGCGGTTGCTTTTCCAATTATGATGGGTGCAGCAACATTTTCTGTACCTGTAGGAAGTGTTCAATTTGTTAAATCGGGTGAATACAGTCGTAAAATCACACTGTTTACGTCAACATTTGGTGTTCTTGGTGTGCTAGCTGCTGTCTTTATTGTAACTAATTTAGAGATTTCTTTACTACAATGGTTTGTTGTCTTTATCTTATTCTATAGTGCTTACGGCATGCTTAAGAAAAGTAATTAAAGGAGGATTTTATCATGTTAATTTTAACAAAAGAAGATATTCAAAAATGTTTTTCAATGACTGATGCAATTCGCGCAGCGAAAGAATCATTAAAAATTTATACAGCTGGTGATGCAAATGTTCCATTAAGAACTAACTTAAATGTTGAGAAGTTTAACGGACAAAGTTTATATATGCCAGCCGTTTCAAGTGGTGAGCAAAGTGCTTTAGGTGTGAAAATTGTTTCTGTTTATCCTGATAATATTCAAAAAAATCTACCTTCTGTTCCTGCAACAATGGTCGCATTAGATCCAGAAACAGGAATTGTTTCGGCAATTTTAGATGGAACGTACTTAACACAATTACGTACAGCTGCTGTCCAAGGCGCAGCGACAGAAGAATTGTCGAATACTAACGCAAAAATAGGGGCGTTAATTGGGACAGGTGGACAAGGTTATCAACAAGCCATTGCGATGATGACTGCACGAGAATTGACCGAGTTAAGAGTGTTTGATATTGATTTTGATCGAGCGCAACAATTTGCTAAAGAACTTGCACTCGATATGCAAGGTGTATTCCAAACAAAAATTAAAGCTGTTAAAACATCCAAAGAAGCTGTTTTAGAAGCAGATATTGTCACAACAGTAACGACTTCAAAAGTGAATACATTTGACGCAGATGACTTAAAGCCAGGTGTTCACGTGAATGGTATGGGCGCTTATACACCAGACATGTTAGAATTACCGTCTAAGTTATTAACTGAAGCGAATGCAGTTATTTTTGATACAAAAGATGGCGTATTAGCTGAAGCTGGAGATATCCAAGCACCAATTAAAGAAGGTTTAATGACAGCAGAAGATTATACAGGTGAATTAGGCGAACTGTTACTAGATAAAATTGAAGGAAGAACATCTGAGCAAGATGTAACAGTATTTAAGAGTGTGGGTTCTGCAGTTTTAGATATAGTAACAGCTCAACAAATTATTGAAAAAGCAATGCAACAAAATATTGGTACAACAATCGATTTCTAAAACGTTGTATCAATCATATGAGCAATCGATAAAAAGATGTGAACTCTTATTGAGTGAACTGCTCCCTGTCAAGTAGACAGGTAAAAAAATAAATTTTATGCACCTATGGTTTTTCATCCATAGGTGTTTTTTTATGCTGGAATAGCTAAACCCATCTTTAATGTGATTCGTTTAGTGTTAAAGAAATGAATATATTGATCAATATCTTTTGTTAAACTTTCAAATGTATCATATTTATTTAAATAATATAATTCTGATTTGAGCATGCCAAAAAAGTTTTCCATTGGACCATTATCGATACATTTTCCTACACGTGACATACTTTGAATGGCTTGGTGATCCTTAATAAATTGAGCGAATGCATGAGAGGTATATTGATAA
>NZ_JAGN01000012.1 GCF_000526675.1 Atopobacter phocae ATCC BAA-285 | reverse complement strand
TCACGCGTCCTGGGTACCTTTAAGCGAAGTGTACCTACCCGCGTGGTAAAGTCTCGTTCATAATAGCCATTTCTTTGGCTCTGACGACTTTCTGCTCGTTCATAGTTATCGGCCTGGATATATTCTGTTCGTTGATTCTCCATCAATTGGTTGAACACTGTTGTCAAAATGCTTTTCGAGGCATCATCTTTTACCGAATGTTCAATAATGCTTTGAACCTCTTCTCTATTCATTGTAAAATGTACTTGGGTCATGTAAAGTCCTCCTAGGTATGTTTTGTGGTAAAAACATTGTACCGTAAAAGGAGCTTTATATGACCTTTTATCTTTTACACAATTATATGGACTTTATCAATCACTTCATAGTTTATTTAAATATAAACTTATCATCTTCCTTATATGATATAGACCGATTTCATAAATTCTTCACAGCTTATTTCTATTTATATTATATCCAAATTTTCAATAAAACGTTTATCAACATGTGTATAACTTTAAAAAAACAATCCAAATGTATGCATGTATTTCGAATTAATAACTTAGTTATACACAATTATATTTTTATAACATAATTTAATTTACTTGGTATTAAAAGGGAAACTGGCATTTTTTATAATTTATATTAAATAATAAAAGTTATTAAAAATTTTATCCACAAAAAAAGTTCTCCACATAAATTTGTGGAGAACTTTTAAATTTTACTTTAATTAAACAAATTAATCCATGTTTGTAAATGGTAATAAGCCCATGATACGAGCACGTTTAATAGCCATTGTTAATGGACGTTGGTGTTTAGCACCTGTACCAGTAACACGACGTGGTAAAATTTTACCTTTTTCAGAAATGAAACGTTTTAATAATTCTACATCTTTATAATCAATATAGTCAATGTGGTTAGCTGTAAAGAAATCTACTTTACGGCGTTTACGTCCACCTTTACGGAATCCAGCCATGAAATCCCTCCTCAATTTTTATTTCGAATTTGTAATTTAAATTTTAAAATGGTAAATCATCATCAGAAATGTCAATTAAGTCACTACCAGCAAATGGATCAGTGAAAGACTGATCACTTTTACTACTTGCTGAAAAATCACTTGATTGGTTATTGTTAAATGAATTATTTGAATCAAAACTATTCGATTGATAATTATTTGGCATATTAGTTGAAGAAGTATCTCCAACAGGTCTTTGTTCAGTAACTGAACGTGACTCTAATAAAGCAAAGTTATCAACGACAACCTCTGTCACATAAACACGCTGTCCTTGTTGATTTTCGTAGTTACGTGTTTGAATACGTCCTTCAACACCAACAAGAGAACCCTTACGTGTAAAGTTCGCAAAATTTTCTGCTGATTTACGCCAAATAACACAGTTAATAAAATCTGCTTCGCGTTGACCATCTTTACTTTGGAAATTACGATTAACTGCTAAAGTAAATGTACCAACAGCAATTGAATTACTTGTAAAACGTAAATCTACTTCACGTGTTAAGCGTCCGATAAGTACGACTCTATTAAGCATCTAACTCACCTTTCTTTGATGATAAGTATCTTTAATTAGGTAATTTAACAATCATATGACGTAAAATGTCATTTGAAAAACTTGCTAAACGGTCAAATTCATTGATTGCATCAGCATTTTCTGCTGTCAATGTAACTAGGTGATAGATTCCTTCACGGAATTTTTTGATTTCGTAAGCTAAACGACGTTTCGCCCAGTCTTTTGACTCAATAATTTCAGCACCTTCATTCGTTAAAATACCATCAAAGCGCTCGATTAATTCTTTCTTAGCAGCTTCTTCAATATTTGGGCGAATGATGTACAAAATTTCGTATTTTGTTGTTTGATTCATTCTTTTTACCTCCTTTTGGACTATTGGCCTACAACTATTAATTGAAGTAGACAAGGAGAGTTCTCAACTTGAGTACTCACATTAAATAAGTTTAACAAATATATTCTAATTAATCAACAGTTTTCGCATTCTATTTAACAATAGAAAGAAAACGCTTTATAAAAAATATATTTTTTATTGTATTAGATGATATATAATGTATGTTTTATCTTTACTTTTTCTACTATTAAATAACCCATATTGCAGTGAATTTCTATTTTTCTATGCTATAATTATTTTTAGAACAAATGAAACAAACTAAACATGCTTAATCGGAATAACGTATGTTTATTTATTTCTTCTATAAATAGTTAAAATTATTACTAGTGTATCGTGATGGTTTGTAAAAGATATTTTTTCAAAACATTTTTCATTATTTATATTTAGTAAAAATTGCAGTAGTCATTATTAACAATAAAATACACCTCCGATATAGTGATATAAACAACTATTTTTAGACAGAATGTATTGATTCGATTGTTCAGTAAAAAACAGATGCATATCTGTAAAACATTTATAAGGAGGTATATATATGGTTGGGATTATCTTAGCAAGTCATGGACAATTTGCTGAAGGTATTAAACAATCTGGTGCAATGATTTTTGGCGAACAAGAAGATGTTGCAGCAGTTACATTAATGCCTAGTGAAGGTCCAGATGATCTAAAAGCCAAATTAGAAGAGGTTGTTGCTTCTTTTAAAAGCCAAGATGAAGTATTATTCTTGGTCGATTTATGGGGCGGTACACCATTTAATCAGGCAAGTAGTTTGATGAATGGTCATGATTCATGGGCAATTGTGACTGGCTTAAACTTACCAATGTTAGTTGAAGCTTATGCGTCACGTTTTTCAATGAATTCAGCACAAGAAATCGCTACTCATTTAATCGATGTGGCAAAAGACGGGGTGAAAGTTCTTCCTGAAACTTTAATGCCAGCAGCTCCAGTAGCAAAAGAAGCTGCTCCACAACAAGTTCAAGGAACAATTGCTCCTGGTACAGTTATTGGAGACGGAAAGATTAAATATGCTTTGGCGCGTATCGATTCCCGTTTATTACACGGACAGGTAGCTACTACTTGGGCAAAAACTTCAAATACAAATCGTATCATCGTTGTTAGCGATGCAGTTGCACATGATGAATTACGTAAAAAATTAATTGAACAAGCGAGCCCTCCTGGAGTGCCTGCAAACGTTATTCCAATTTCAAAAATGATTGAAGTTGCTAAGGATCCACGTTTTGGTGGTACAAATGCTTTACTATTATTCGAGAAACCACAAGATGTCTTAGCTGCTGTAAAAGGCGGAGTAAACTTAAAAGAAGTCAATTTAGGTTCAATGGCTCACTCAGTAGGTAAAGTAGTAGTAAATAACGTGCTTTCAATGGATCAAGATGACGTTGATACATTTAAAGAATTAAAAGATATGGGCATTAAATTTGATGTTCGTAAAGTGCCAAGTGATTCAGATGCCAATATGGATGACATATTAAAGCGTGCTGAAAAAAACTTACATAACAAATAATGACAAAATAATTATTATGTCATTTGCCAATACAATATTAGGAGGGAAATTATGTCACTAGTCTCTATGATTTTAGTTATTTTGATTGCTTTCCTAGCTGGGATGGAAGGAATTCTTGACCAATTCCAATTTCATCAACCATTAATTGCTTGTACACTAATCGGTTTAGTTACAGGTAATTTAGAAGCTGGGATTGTTTTAGGCGGTTCATTACAAATGCTTGCTCTAGGTTGGGCAAACATCGGAGCAGCTGTTGCACCAGATGCTGCTTTGGCATCAGTTGCATCTGCTATTATTCTAGTTTTAGGTGGACAAGGTGTAAAAGGTGTAACATCAGCTATTGCTGTTGCGATACCTTTAGCTATTGCTGGTCTATTCCTAACAATGTTAGTTCGTACATTAGCTGTGCCAATCGTTCATTTAATGGATAACGCTGCTGAAAAGGGTGATATTCGTAAAATTGAGTTATTACATATCTTAGCGGTATGTATGCAAGGTGTTCGTATTGCTATTCCAGCTGCAGCACTTTTATTCATTCCAGCTGAAGTAGTTAAATCTGCCTTAGAATCAATGCCAGCATGGTTAAACCAAGGTATGGCAATTGGTGGAGGAATGGTTGTAGCTGTTGGTTACGCAATGGTTATTAACATGATGGCTTCTAAAGAAGTATGGCCATTCTTTATCTTAGGTTTTGTAATTGCTGCAATTTCAGAATTAACATTAATCGCTTTAGGAGCAATCGGTGTTGCACTTGCTATTCTTTACTTACAATTATCTAAAAAAGGTAGTTCAAGTAACGGAACTAGTGGAACAGGTGACCCATTAGGCGATATTTTGAATGATTATTAAGGAGGAGACACAATGGCTGAAAAAATTGAATTAACTAAAAAAGATCGCTTTGCCGTTGCAATGCGCTCCCAGTTTCTACAAGGTTCATGGAACTATGAACGTATGCAAAACGGTGGTTGGGTTTATTCTATTATTCCTGCAATTAAAAAATTGTATCCAAATAAAGAAGATCAAATTCCAGCACTTAAACGCCACTTAGAATTCTTCAACACTCATCCATACATTGCATCACCTATCATGGGTGTAACATTAGCTCTTGAAGAAGAACGCGCAAATGGCGCACCAGTTGATGATGTTGCAATTCAAGGGGTTAAAATTGGTATGATGGGACCTCTAGCAGGGGTTGGAGATCCTGTTTTCTGGTTCACTGTTCGTCCAATGTTAGGTTCTATTGGTGCATCTTTAGCACTTGGTGGAAATATTTTAGGACCAATTTTCTTCTTTGTTGCTTGGAACATCATTCGTTTTGGTTTCATGTGGTATACACAAGAATTTGGTTATCGTGCAGGTAGCAAAATTACTGAAGATTTATCTGGTGGTTTAATCCAAGATATTACTAAAGGTGCTTCTATTTTAGGTATGTTCGTTCTAGCATCATTAGTTCAACGTTGGGTAAACATTAGCTTTGCACCAGTAGTATCAACAGTTAAACTTGCTGATGGAGCATATATTGAATGGGATAAACTTCCTGCAGGATCAGAAGGTATTCGTGAAGCATTCACACAAGTTAACCAAGGTTTAGCACTTAGTCCATTTAAAGTAACTACTTTACAAAACAACTTAGACCAATTAATCCCAGGATTAGCTGGACTATTACTTACATTCTTATGTATGTGGTTATTGAAGAAAAATGTTTCTCCAATTGCTATCATCATTGGATTGTTCTTTGTTGGTATTGGTGGTCACTTAATCGGATTACTATAATATTCAACTAAACATTATCAAATTGAGGAATTGGAATGTATATTCCAATTCTTCTTTTTAATTAGTCTTAGATATATGAGGGGAAGTCAATATGGTTAAATCTATTAATTCCAAAATCGATTTAGTTGTCGATGCAACAAGCTATATGGGACTAACAGACTACGGGAAAATTATGATAGGCGATCATGGATTCGAATTTTTTCACAACCGTGATCTTCGTAAATTTATCCAAATCCCTTGGGAAGAAGTCGATTTAGTAATAGCAAGTGTTCTATTTAAAGGAAAATGGATTCCTAGATTTGCTATTAAAACAAAACGAAATGGCACATTTACTTTTGCAGCAAAAACACCTAAAAAAGTATTAGGTACAATGAAACAATATATTGATCCTGATCATATTGTTCATTCACTAAGCTTTTTTCAAGTTGTTTGGCAAGGTATACGTTCTATTTTAAAAAGAAACAAATAATAAAAATCCGCTATCCTTGTAACAAAGGATAACGGATTTTTTTATTGTCGAAATAATTAATCATAAATTAAAATTCAACTGTAAAAGCATCATCTGCTTCAATCTCTATTTCAATATTATTTTGATTCTTCAGCACTTTATATAGCACAGCATTTGTCGCTTCCTTATAAGGAGCAACAAATAAGTTAGAAAAACCAAATGATACTAAAGACAACATATTCCACAAAATGAATGATAAATCTAAAACAAAAATATTCCACTTGTGACCCTTAGTTAGTTTAATACTTTGCATAATCGCATCTTTTGATTTCATTCTAGGGTGTTCAGCTAATATATAAGGAACATAACGATATGAATATGCCTTAATTATCCCTGGTATGATGAATAATAAGGACCATAGAAAGATATATATTTTTTTAAGAAGTTGTGTCTTAATAATTGGCATATACTCTTTAGCATTAAATCCTGATAATACTTTACTAACACTAACGTCACCTTTAAATCCATCTAAAAAGAAACGAGATTGTCCTACTTCAACAACAAATCCAATAAAAGTAAAAATAATCATTAATAAGAAAAGAAATAAACTAACTCCGACTACGCCAACTCCTATTAATACTTTCATGAGAGTAGAAGTATTCTCGCTTAACGTGTTATCATCATCTGCTTCCAAATTGTCTGTAGATGAATCATTTGAAAAATCTAAACTATCACCATAATTATCTGACTGATCCACCACTTCGTATTCAGTTCGAGCATCGGAGGTAACTAAATCTCTAAAACTCGCATTAAATCCAATTGTATTAGCAAATCCGCCTGTTAAAATAATTGTGATCAATACTGCAAAAAAAGCTTGCCAATAATTTTTTCGCAAAAACCTTTTTGCTTTATTCTTTAAATCCTTTCTTACCCACATAAACTTCCTTCTTTCATATCTTATTTAAAGCATTATTGTTTATTTCATCACTCGAATAGTTTTTTATGCTTAGCGACAATTATTCTTCATCAAGCAATTCATCTGCAAAATCACTAAGATTTTGTTCTATTTGTTCATTGGACTGTTCTGAAGAATGATTTTCACTAGATTCAACTTGTTCATCTTCTGATAAATTAATTTCATCTATTTCTTCTTCCGGTTCAATGATTGCAACTGCTTGCAGCAATGTATCTTCATCAATACGCATCATCCGCACACCTTGCGCTGCACGACCGATTTGCGATACATCACGTACATGCATCCGAATAACAACACCTTTGCTTGTAATCAACATAGCATCTTCTGAACCATCAACACAGCGTAAAGCGACTAACTTGCCATTTTTCTCTGTTAAATTCAATGCTTTAATTCCTTTACCACCACGACGGTGAACAGAGTATTCCTCTGAAGGTGTTCGTTTACCATATCCTTTATCGGTTACAGTTAATATTTCAGCAGACTCTTCAAAACTATCCATTCCAATAAGATAATCGTCAGATGTTAATCGAATACCTCTCACACCAGCTGCAACTCGTCCCATCGAACGTACATCACTTTCATTAAATGTAGCTGCTTGACCATTGTGAGTTGCTAAGATAATAATATGATTACCATTTGTTAAACGAACTTTTACCAACTCATCATCGTCACGTAAGGTGATTGCTCGAATACCATTTTGACGAATATTTTGGAAATCTTCTAATGGTGTTCGTTTAACCGTTCCGTTGCGTGTCGCAAAGAATAAAAATCCACCTTGCGTTTGATCTAAATCACCAACGTTAATCATTGCTTCAACGGTTTCGTCATTATCAATTGGTAACAGATTGACAAGTGGCAAGCCTTTCGCTGTACGACCATATTCTGGAATTTCGTATGCTTTAATTCGATAAACTTTACCTTTGTTTGTAAAGAAGAGAATATGATCATGAGTCGAACTACTAAAAATATTTTCTATAAAATCGTTATCATGCATAGCCATTCCCAATACACCTCGTCCACCACGACGTTGTGTCTTGAATTCTGACTCTGGTAATCGCTTAATGTAACCATGATGAGTCATTGTCACGACAATTTGCTCTTCTTCAATCAAATCTTCATCTTCTAAATCAAGCACTTCACCAATTAATAACTCTGTGCGACGTTCATCGTTATATTTTGAACGGATTTCTGTTAATTCTTCTTTAATGATTTCATAACGTCTTGCTTCACTAGCTAAAATTTCATTGTATTCTTTAATTAATTCCATTAAATGTGCATGCTCAGCATCAATTTTTTCTCGTTCTAAACCGGTTAATCGAACCATTCGCATATCTAAAATTGCTTGTGCTTGAATATCAGTTAAATGATATTCTGTAATAAAAATTTGTTTCGCTTCATCGCCAGTTTTTGAACTTCTTAAAGTTGATACAATGGCATCAATATGATCTAAAGCGATTTGTAAACCTTCTAATATGTGTGCGCGTGCTTCCGCTTTTCGTTTATCAAATGCCGCACGACGATAAATTACTTTCTCTTGGTGTTCTAAATAATATGTTAAAATTTCTTTCAAACTTAATATTTTCGGCACGCCACCAACAATAGCAAGCATATTAAACCCAAAATTCGTTTGAAGTGGTGTCAATTTATATAAATTATTTACTAATACGTGAGCCGAAACATCTCGACGTACTTCAATAACTATTCGCATACCATTTCGATCAGATTCGTCATTTAAGTAAGTTAGGCCTTCTATTCGCTTATCACGATGTAATTCGGCAATACGAGCCACCAGCTTGGCTTTATTCACCATATATGGTATCTCGGTAATTACAATGCGTTCGCGTCCTGTAGAGAGCGTCTCAATGTCTAATTTAGCACGCATCGTGATTGAGCCTCGTCCAGTTTTATAAGCTTTACGAATGCCCGATTTACCTAAGACAAATCCACCCGTTGGAAAATCTGGACCAGGTAACGCTGTCATAAGTTCTTCAGTTGTAACTTCTGGATTATCCATCATTAAAAAGAGGGCATCAATTACCTCTCCTAAATTATGTGGTGGAATATTTGTTGCCATCCCAACTGCAATACCTGTTGTTCCGTTAACCAATAAATTGGGGAAACGAGCAGGTAATACAACAGGTTCACGTTCACTACCATCGTAGTTATCCATAAAGTCAATTGTATCTTTATTTATGTCTCTTAATAGCTCTAATGAAATTTTGGATAAACGGGACTCGGTATAACGCATCGCCGCTGCACCATCACCATCGATTGAGCCAAAGTTTCCATGACCATCAACAAGTGGATAACGATAACTAAAATCTTGTGACATTCGAACCATCGACTCGTAAATCGCTGAGTCACCATGGGGATGGTATTTCCCCATAACATCTCCGACAATACGAGCAGATTTTTTATGTGGTTTATCTGGTGTAACACCTAATTCATTCATACCGTATAAAATACGGCGATGAACTGGCTTCAAACCATCACGAACATCCGGTAAAGCACGTGACACAATAACACTCATCGAGTATTGTAAAAAAGATGTGCGCATTTCGTGTGACAATTCAACTTGCTCTTTTTGTCCATGATTGTGAAATTCAATTGAATCGCTCATTTATTTCTCCTATCTTTTTTGTTCAAATCATACTGTTTCATTAAATATCTAAATTATCGACATAAACTGCATTAGCTTCAATAAATTCTCGACGTGGTTCCACTCGATCACCCATTAGTATATCTAAGGTTTCATCAGCCATTGCTGCATCTTCCACATGAACTTGAGCTAATACACGTTGATCTGGATCCATCGTTGTTTCCCATAATTGATGAGCATCCATCTCTCCCAACCCTTTGTAACGAGATATTTGTGGACGAGGAGTATCCGATAATTCTTTTAATAACGTTTCTAACTCTTCATCTGTCCCTAAATAATACTCTTGTTTACCTTGTTTCACTTTATAAAGCGGTGGTTGAGCAATATACAAATAGCCTGCTTCAACAATTGGTTTAAAATAACGATAAAATAATGTAATTAAAAGTGTTCTGATATGAGCACCATCAACATCCGCATCCGTCATAATGATAACTTTATGGTAACGTGCTTTTGCTACGTCAAAATCTTTTCCGAATCCTGTACCCATAGCAGTAAATAAAGCACGAATTTCTTCATTTGCTAAAATGCGGTCAATTGTTGCTTTTTCCACATTTAAAATTTTACCACGTATGGGTAAAATCGCTTGAAAATGACGACTACGTCCCGATTTAGCTGAACCACCAGCAGAATCCCCTTCGACGATAAATAGCTCATTAATAGATGGATCATTACTTGAGCAATCAGCTAGTTTACCTGGCAAATTGCTAATTTCTAATCCACTCTTTTTACGAGTCACTTCACGTGCGCGTTTTGCTGCTAAACGTGCTTTAGATGCTAAAATACCTTTATCAACAATTTTACGCGCTACCGTTGGGTTTTCTGCTAAGAATCGATCAAAATGACTACTAAATAGACGGTCAGCTACCGTACGAACTTCAGAATTCCCTAATTTTGTTTTCGTTTGACCTTCAAATTGAGGATCGGGATGTTTTACCGATAGAATCATGGTCAATCCTTCACGAACATCTTCTCCTGTTAAATTAGCGTCATTATCTTTTAAAATATTTTGTTTACGTGCGTAATCATTAATTACACGTGTTAATGCACTGCGAACACCCGACTCATGAGTTCCACCTTCATAAGTGTGAATATTATTTGTATAACTCATTAAGTTTGTCTGATAAGTATTAGTATATTGGAAGGCTACTTCTACGATAATATCGTCTTGCTCACCTTCTAAATAAATCGGTGGATCAAATAAAACTTCTTTCTCTTCGTCTAAATACTCAACGAATGACTGAATACCACCTTCATAGTGATAATGTGCTGTTTTTTCTTCTTCTCGAAGATCCGTTAAACTTAAATTCAATCCTTTATTTAAAAATGCTAATTCACGGACGCGTTCATCCAATGTATTAAAATCAAAAATAACGGTTTCTTTAAAAATTTCCGGATCTGGTAAGAAATCAACACGCGTTCCCGTTAAATCAGTTTCTCCTACAACTTGTAAATCTTCTCCAACCATTCCACGTTTAAAACGTTGACGATAAATTTTACCGTCTTTATACACTTCTACTTGTAACCACGTCGATAACGCATTTACAACAGAAGCACCTACACCGTGTAAACCACCGGAAACTTTATAGCTTCCTCCACCAAACTTACCACCGGCATGTAAAATCGTAAAAACAGTCTCAACTGCAGAACGACCTGTTTTTTCTTGAATATCTACTGGAATACCACGTCCATCATCGATAACCGTGATACTATTATCTGGATTGATAGTTATTTTAATTTCTGTTGCAAATCCTGCTAAAGCTTCATCTATTGAGTTATCGACAATTTCCCATACCAAATGATGAAGTCCCATCGTACTAGTTGAACCAATGTACATTCCTGGACGTTTACGAACCGCCTCAAGTCCTTCTAGAACCTGTATCTGACTAGCATCATACGCTTGTTCTGTTTTTTCATTATTTATTTTATCAGTCATTTAAGTCGACACACCCCGTTTTCAATCTTTCCGTCTGCTATTTCAAAAATCGTTGGATTTTTAACGAACTCTTGTCTAATTCCTGCTAAACTCGTTGTCGTTAAAAATGTTTGTACTTTATTTTCAATTGTTTGTAATAAAAATGTCTGCCGTCCATCATCTAATTCGGATAAAACATCATCAAGTAATAAAAGTGGGTACTCGCCAGTTAATTCATGAGCTAATTCGATTTCAGCCAATTTTAAACTCAGTACAGTACTTCTTTGCTGACCTTGAGAGCCAAAAGTTTGCACATCTTTGCCATTCAATTCACACGAAAAATCCTCGCGATGTGGACCCGTTAATGTCGATTCACGTTCAATTTCCTTAGATTGTTGTTTGGCCATTTCCTTTACTAGTTGTTCTTTTACTTGTTCAATTGTAATCGAATTATCTAGTGGAACGGATGCGTGATATTTTAAAGTTAAGTGCTCCAATTTACCACTGATTTTTTGATGCAATGGCCCAGCAATTTGTTCAAGTGATTGCATAAAATTTTTACGTTCAAAAATTAAATAAGCAGCATGTTCAACAAGTTGCTCAGTTAAAATATCTAATACAATTAAATCGGTTTCATATTTACGGTTCAAATCTTTTAAGTAACGATTTCTTTGTCTTAATACTTTTTTATAGTTCACACTATGTGATAAATACAAAGCATTTAATTGACCAATTTCTCGGTCTAAAAATAAGCGGCGCATTTGAGGTGCGCCTTTAATCAATGCTAAATCTTCTGGTGCAAATAAAATGACATTTAATTGACCAATATAATGACTTAATCGTGATTGGTTTAACCGATTAATACTTACCATTTTCCCTTTGTTTTTTAAATGAACACTTAACTGTAAGTGATTTGTTTTTGAAGAAATAGCACCTTTTAGTAAACTTTCCTTCTCTTGCCACTGAATTAATTCACGATCAACATTTGTTCGATGACTTTTAGTCAAACTAAGTAAGTAAATTGACTCGAGTAAATTTGTTTTCCCTTGTGCATTTTGGCCTACAAATAAATTAATACCCGGACTGAATTCAATTACTAAATCATTATAGTTACGAAACTGTTTTAAAGTCAGTTGATTCAAACGCATGTTTAAACTTCCTGACTTTTATTAGTCATTTCTTCGCGAATTAAGTAAATACCAATGTCTACTAATTCAATTGTATCTCCAGGGTATAACTTTTTACCGCGACGGTTTTCAAATTCACCATTGAGTAAAACCGCATGATCTTTTAAAAACCATTTTGCTTGACCTCCACTGCCAATTACATTGATGTATTTCAATAATTGTTGTAAAGTCATAAATTCTTTATCTAAATAAATGGTTTCAATATCCACTAAATCACCGACTTTCCTCATATAATTTCTCATTATAATTATACTATTTTAAAAGGTAATAAGCAATGTTAGCGAGTATAATGCCTTTATTTCAATTTTTATAATTTTAGGCCAAATATATTAATTAAATAAAAAAACGAAAATAAAGCTTATTAGTGGCTTAAATAAAAAAGTGACTAATGCAATCATGCATTAATCACTTTTAAATGTAACTACAGTATGTTTAAGCTTGGGTGCGAATTGGGGTAATTAAGTGAATAAAACTATTCTCAATTGTTTCTTCTGATTCATTTTCTCTTTCAACAATATAGAATGGACGATCAGCTTCTGTAAAGTTTAATACGACATCAGCACCATTGAAAGTTTTTAGTGCATCTTTAATAAAAGCAGGGTTGAATGAAATAACTAATGGTTCACCTGAAATACTGATAACATCTAATTCTTCTGTTACTTCACCAATTTCTTGTTCACGACTTGAAAAAACAACTTTATTTTCATCAATAGTTAATTGAACGGCATGATCTTCATCATGTTGTGCTAATAATGAAACACGTTCTGCTGCTTGAATCATCATTTGACTATTTAATATTAATTGAGTTTTTGCACCTTTTGGTAATAAACGATCGGTATCTGGGTAATTTCCTTCTAATAAACGTGAATAGATAGAATAACGGCCTGTTTCAAATAAAATGCGATTATCTTTAATTACTATAGAAATATCATCATCATCTTCTACAGTACGTACTAACTCCATCAAACTTTTTGATGGAACGACAACTGAAACTTCTTCAGTTAACTCATTTTCAGGTGTATTTTCTTCTGTTAAACGTAAAATTCGTTGACTTAAACGATGGGCATCGGTTGAAACAGCTTTTAATTGACTAGGACCTAATGTAAATTTTATCCCCGTTAAAATAGGACGTGATTCTTGTTTAAATACAGAAACAATGGTTTGGCCAATAATTTGCTTTAAAGTAAATCCTTTTAAAGTAATGGCTTCATCACTATTCAATTGAGGAAGATAAGGGTAATTTTCTGGATTTAATCCATTAATTGAAAATTGTGCTTGGTCAGAAACAATTGTAGCAACAAAATCATTGTTAGTTGAAAATGTGACTAAATCACCAGGTAATTTTCGAACAATATCATTGAAGAATCGAGCTTTTAGGACAATTTCTCCAGGTGTTTCAATTGTTAATCCTAAACTTGGATCATTTACTTTAAGTACAGCTAATATTGAAAGATTAGAATCACTACCAGTTAATATCAATTCATTAGAAGTAGCTGATAATTTAATTCCTTCTAAAATAGTTAAAGCAGATTTTACAGCAATAGAGCGTTGAACAACATTTAAAACTTGACTTAAAGCAGATTGCTTTATCGTAAATTTCATAGTATTCATCCTTTCGAGTTATATATATATTTTTTAAATAATAAATAGTAATAGTAGTAGGGGCTGTTAGTACTGTGGATAAATTACCTGACCGTAATGATCCCCCGTTTTCATCGTGTATAAAACATGTGGATAATTAAGTTTATAATAGATGAGTTATTAACATGTGGATAACTTATTATCGATTAGTTTTTTAATAACTCGATTAGTTGATCAACATCCTCTTTTAATGGTGAATGAGGCTCTTCAAGTGCAATTTTTATTTTGTCGTATGCATAAATAACAGTTGAATGATCTTTTCCACCAAATTCATCACCTATTTTAGGTAAAGATTGCGTAGTTAACTCACGTGATAAGTACATAGCAACTTGTCGAGGAATAACAATTTCTTTATGACGTTTTTTTCCTTTTAAATCTTGAACAGTGACATGATAGAATTTCGCCACAGCCTCTTGGATGTCTAAAATATTAAGTGGTTTTTGATTTTGTTGTGGAATAAGACTCTTTAGAGCTTCTGCAGCAAGATCAATTGTAATATCTCGATTCATCATTCGAGAGTATGCGCCAATACTAGTTAATGATCCTTCCAATTCACGCACGTTGGAATCAATTTGTCCACTTATATAGTACAAGACGTCATTTGATATCTTAAGGTTCATTGCTTCTGCTTTCTTCGATAGAATAGCAATACGCGTTTCAAAATCTGGCGGGGTAATATCGACAGCTAAACCTGATTTAAAGCGAGAAACAAGTCGTTCTTCGAGATTTTTAATTTCTTCTGGAATACGATCACTTGTTAATACGATTTGTTTTTGATTATTAAAAAGTTCATTAAATGTATGGAAAAATTCTTCTTGAGTACTTTCTTTATCCGCAAAAAATTGGATATCATCGACCATTAAAAGATCGAGATTACGGTATTCATCACGAAATTGATCGGTACTATTGGTACGAATGGATTTAACTAAATCATTAGTAAATGTTTCACTCGTTACATATTTAACACGAGCATTCGGATGATTATTTAAAAGTAAGTTTCCAATCGCCTGCATTAAATGAGTTTTTCCTAAACCAACTCCACCGTAGAAAAATAATGGATTATAAATATTTCCTGTTGTTTCAGCAACTACTAAAGCTGCGGCATGAGCGAATTGATTACCTTTACCGATAATGAAATTTTCAAATGTATAATTTGGATTCAATTTTGGATTAATTTTTATCTCATTGGTCTGAATGGAATGAGATGAATCCATTTTTGCTAGTTTTTCTTTTTTTTCATTTTCTAAAATAATAACAGGCTCAATTTCGTGCCCAATTGTATGATATGAAACTTCAATGACATCTGTTAACAGAGAGTTAATCCAATAGTCTTTGTGAACAGGTGTAGGTACTTCAATATAGAGATAATGGTCAGTTAATTCAACAGCTTGTGCTTTGTCAATCCATGTAGAATAACTAACTTCAGTCAAGCGCTCTTTAAATCGAGATTGAATTTTTTCCCACAGCGCTGCTAATTGAGTCATAATTTCCCCCCCTTAAACATAAATAACAAGATTATTGTAACAAAATTAGAATAACTTTTCCACAAGTGTGAATAAACAAAATAAAGTTACTAACATGCGGTATAAAGTTATTAACAATTTGTGTATAACTAATTTCAATATGTGCATAACTGAAAGTTACTAACAGAATGCTTTGGATAAAAAGATTAAAAATCACCTGTATGACAAGCTTTCATTTTATTATCAACAGTATCCACAAAAAATGCTAAAAAGTTGTAGGAGACCTGTTGATATGTGTAAAAGTAGTGGATTAAGGGTGTTGATAAGTTGAAACTTGTTAAAAAAATAAAAAGATATCCACATAAAAAAAGAATAAAAGAATAATAAAAATAATAGAGATTTTAAAAAAAAATAAAAAAAAAGACTTAAAAATCAAAAAAAAAGCGAAAAAACTCTCATAAAATATTGGCATTCTAATGGGACTTATGCTAGACTTATCAAGTAGTCATTTTTATGGCCTGATGGTCGCACACAAGAGAATTAATTTTAAAAGCATACATCATGTATGATGTATCATTCGGAACTAATTAAATAATTAATTCTACATACAAATGAAAATGAATAACTGTTAGCACGTAGGAGGTGTCATTTTAGAATGAAACGCACATATCAACCAAAAAAACGTCATCGTCAAAAAGTTCATGGGTTCCGTAAACGCATGAGTACTAAAAATGGTAGAAGAGTTTTACAACGTAGACGCCGTAAAGGTAGAAAAGTTTTAAGCGCTTAGATCACTGACCGTCTCAGTGGTCTTTTTTTTATAGAATGGATATTGGTGAGAGAGGAGGAAACAGATGAAAAAAGTATATCGTGTAAAAAGTGATCGTGAATTTCAACGTGTATTTGAAGAAGGAACTTCTTTTGCTAATCGACAATTTGTCGTTTATACATTAAAAAAAGAAGGTCAGCAACATTTTCGCGTTGGTTTTTCTGTTTCCAAGAAATTAGGTAATGCGGTTAGACGTAATCATATTAAACGTTATATGAGAGAATCGATTTATGATTTATCAAATCACATTCATCCAGCATACGATTTAATTGTTATTGCTAGACGTGATGCAGTTAATCAGCCTCTTCCCACTTTAAAACAAAATATGTACCATGTACTACGATTGGCTCAAGTACTTAAAGAAAATTAAAAATGAAAAGAGGAAATTTAAATGATAAGCAATTCATTAAAACATTCAATTAATGAATGGAAATCATCTAAAAAACTGATGATTATTCTTCCATTATTGTTGCTAGTAAGTGCTTGTGCACGTGAAGATATCACTGAATCAAGTACAGGATTTTGGCAACGTGGTGTTGTTTATACGTTTATTCAAATTATTGAGTGGTTATCTAATATTTTTGGTGGCAACTATGGTATAGGAATTATTGTATTTACGATTATTATTAGTATCATTTTAATGCCCGTGATGCATATCCAATATAAATCAATGCGTCGAATTGGCGATTTACAACCAGAAGTTGAAAAAATAAAAGCAAAGTATCCTTTGAATGATCGTGAAAGTCAGTTGAAAATTCAAGAGGAAACGCAACAGCTGTATAAAGATAATGGCATTAATCAATTAATGGGATGTTTACCAATTTTTGCTCAAATGCCCGTTTTAATGGCTTTATATCAAGCAGTGTATTACTCACCTGTTTTGAGAAATGGTCATTTTCTTTGGTTAAACTTAGGTAAACCTGATCCATACTTTTTATTACCAATTTTAGCCGGAATATTTACATTCTTAACAAGTTGGTTATCAATGAAGTCACAAGCACAACAAAATAGTATGTCAAAAAGTATGACGTTTATTATGCCAGTATTTATTGCGTTTATGGCCATCCCTTTACCTAGTGCCGTATCACTTTATTGGGTAACACGTAATATATTCAGTGTGCTACAAACATTATTACTTAATAATCCATATAAAATTAATGCAGAACGTGAAGAAAAATTACGTTTAGAAAGAAAAAGACAACGCGAAATTGAAAAAGCTTGGCGTCGTCAAAAAGCTAAATAAATAAACACTCTGTATAGCAATAAAAAATATTTGAAAGATAGACCTGATATATTTGGTCTATCTTTTTTTATTTTGTAGCGAATATTTTAACGTGTATTTTTATTGACATATATCTAGACATTAAATAGGCTAAAAGTAGCGATAGAATAGGTGATTCAATAAAAAGATGAGGAGTTATAAATCAAATCATTTCGAAGCTAAAAGTTAGTAGTGTTACTCTTATTTATATATGCTAAACTAAAGATAGGAGAAAATATTCTGAAGATGCAATTATATAAAAATATGATTGTTTAATGGAGGGAGTATATTGGAGGAAATGAAGATGAAAGATTTAAAAGAATTAGTCATTGAAGAGTCAACAGTTGAGAAAGCGATTCAACGCGGTTTATTAAAGTTGGGTCTTGAATCGAAAGATGTAACAGTTGAAATTTTAGATGAAGGTAAAAAAGGATTATTTGGATTTGGTAGTCGAAATGCCAAAGTACGCTTAACACAGCTTGTGATGGATCCGTTTGAAGAACCTGTCTTTGAACAATATGAATCAGTTGAGAATGAAGTTATTGAAGAACAGGAAGTTGATGAAATCTTTCATGAAACAGAAGAAGTTGCTGTAATGGACGATGAAGAACAAACTGAAGCAATTGAATTAATCGAGGAAGATACTGAATCGACAACAGAAATCATAACAGAAAGTTCAAATTGGGAAGAAACTGCTGAAACAGTTGCTCGTTATATTAAAGATATTTGTGTAGCGTATGGTGCTCCAAGTGAAGTAACAGCTCAAATTGAAGATCATCGGATTATTTTCCAAATTGATTCCAAGAAACCAGGTTTGATTATTGGGCATCATGGAAAAATATTAGATGCATTACAAAATTTAGCACAAGTTATGGTATTCCGAGATATTAAAGGTCGAGTATCAGTCTTAGTTAATGTAGCAGACTATCGCGAAAAACGTGAAGAAATCTTGAAACGTTTAGCACACAATACTGCTCGTAAAGTCCTAGACACAAATCATCCAGTCATTTTAGATCCGCTTCCAGCATTCGAACGTAAAATGATTCATGCTGAATTAAGTAAAAATCAAGCAGTTAAAACACATTCAGAAGGGAAAGAACCGCATCGTTATTTAGTTGTTGAGCCATTATAAATTAAGTTATAAAAAAATTTAAAGATAGGAGATGGGAATATGTTTGGAATGTTCTTATTGGGATTTTCTCCAATTTTGTGGTTGATTGTAGCTTTGATTGTTTTGAAGTTACCTGGACACTATGCAACTCTTGGAGCAGCTGTAATTGCATTTGTATTATCGGTCACTATTTTTAAATTGCCATTATTAACTGGAGTAGAAGCTATTTATGAAGGACTAGCTTTAGCAGCTTGGCCGATTATTGCAACAATTATTGCAGCTATTTTTACATATAATATTTGTTTGAAAACAGGTGCAATGGAAACGATAAAAAAAATGTTTGTGAGTGTATCTAATGATAAACGTGTACTTGTTTTATTAATTGGTTGGGGATTTGGAGGATTTATGGAGGGAATGGCTGGATTCGGGACAGCGATAGCTATTCCAGCATCCATGCTAGTTGCTTTAGGATTTAATCCAGTACTAGCAGCCTTAGTGTGTTTAATTGCTAACGGAACTCCCACTTCTTTTGGGTCTATCGGTATTCCTACAACTACTCTAGCAAATGTTACGGAGTTGAATATTTTAACATTAACATTCAATACGTTAATTCAATTAATGCCGTTCATGATTTTATCACCGTTTGTTATGGTATTTCTGACAAGTAAAAGTTTTATTGGTAAGGGTAGTCTAAAAAGTTACTTTGAAGGAGTCGGAATAATAACGCTACTATCTGGTGTGACATTCTTTTTAGCAGCATTGTTAGTTGGAACGTTTATTGGTCCAGATTTAGCTGTTGTTTTTGGCTCAGTAGTTGCAATGGCATCAATTGTTGTTTCTGCTAAGAAATTAAAACCAGCATATATTCGTCCAGAATATTTATTAGAAGCTACCGAATCTACTCAAAAAGAGGTACCGCCTGTTTCATTGAAAGATGCTTTAAAAGCATGGAGTCCATTTATTTTTATTTTTGTCTTGTTATTAGGTACTTCAAAATTACTGCCATCCATTCATCAATTATTAGCGACATATAATACAACTGTTCAAATTGTTAATGTGGATGAAATTTCACCTTATGTATTCAATTGGATTTCTGCTCCAGTTGTTTGGATTATTTTATCTGCTATTATTGCTGGATTAATTCAAGGTGCAACGCTTAAAGAAATTATTAATGTTTTTATTAAAACAATCTATGATTTACGTTTAACAATTTTGACAATGTTTGCTATTTTAGCAACTGCTAAATTAATGGGATATAGTGGAATGGTTGACGCTATTACAACAGTTTTAGTGACTACAACAGGGGCATTTTATCCATTATTCTCTCCAGTCATTGGAGCATTAGGTACATTTGTTACAGGAAGTGGAACAAGTTCAGGTGTATTATTTGGACGCTTACAAAGTCAAACAGCTATTGCTTTAAATCATACACCAGAGTGGATTGCTGCATCGAATTCAGCTGGCGTTAGTGTAGGCAAAATGTTATCACCACAAAGTATTGCGATAGCAACAGGTACGACAAATGCTATTGGTAAAGAAAGTGAACTCATGAAACGAGTAATGCCATGGGCGTTATTTTATTTAGTAGGCTATGGCGTATTAAATTATCTGTATATTACTGTACTAGGAATGTAAAATAGAAAAATAATGGAATCAATTATAGGGGGATGACTAGTTTTAGTCATCCCCCCTATTTTATTTTTGTTTAAAAAATGAAGAGGTGTTGAAAAGTTATATAAGAATGAAAGCGTTATTAAAAATTCATTGACTTTCATAATATACTTGTCTATACTAGTTTTATAACATGTATATACAAGTATAGGAGGAGAAAAAATGACACACAATTATGAACAAGATGTACGAGCATTATTACAGGCTATAGGAGGAGAAGAAAATATTAATGCAGTTACTCATTGTGCCACTCGAATGAGATTTGTATTAAATGACCCCAAAATAGCTAATATAGACGCAATTGAAAGATTACAATCTGTAAAAGGGACATTTACTCAGGCAGGACAGTTTCAAGTAATTATTGGAAATAATGTATCAAGTTTTTATAATGAATTTACTAATATAACTGAAAAAGAAGGAAGTACAAAAGAAGTAGTTAAACAAGCGGCAGCTAAAAATCAAAATAAATTACAAAGAATAATGGGGATTTTAGCTGAGATTTTTGCACCGATTATTCCCGCTATTATAGCAGGTGGTTTGATTTTAGGTTTTAGAAATATTTTAGAACAAGTTCCAATTGGCTTCATTAATGGACAAACAATAGTTGAATATTCTAAATTTTGGTCAGGAGTAAATGATTTTCTTTGGTTACCTGGAGAAGCTATTTTTCATTTTTTACCAGTAGGAATTACATGGTCAATTACTAAAAGAATGAAGACAACTGAAATTTTGGGGATTATTTTAGGGATTACTTTAGTTTCACCGCAACTTTTAAATGCGTATGGGGCAGCTGATGCTTTGGCAACTAACACTATTCCGTTTTGGGATTTTGGATTATTTACAGTTGATAAAATAGGTTATCAAGCACAAGTGATTCCAGCTATGCTAGCAGGATTTTCATTAAGTTATTTGGAAATTTGGTTCAAAAAATGGGTGCCACAGTCTATCTCGATGATTATAGTTCCGTTTTTCTCATTAATTTTAGCAATCATTTTAGCACATACAGTGTTGGGACCGATTGGTTGGACAATAGGACAATGGATTTCTACAGGTGTATTTGTTGGTTTGACTGGCTCATTTTCATGGTTATTTGGTGCAATTTTTGGTTTTTTATACGCTCCTCTTGTTATTACAGGACTACATCATATGTCAAATGCTATTGATCTTCAATTAATAGCAGATTACCAAGGTACTCAGTTATGGCCAATGATTGCTTTATCAAATATTGCACAAGGTTCTTCTGTTTTGGCAATTATTGTATTGCACTGGGGCGATAAAAAAGAAGAACAAATATCTATTCCATCAGCAATTTCTTGTTATCTTGGTGTAACTGAACCAGCAATGTTTGGTGTGAATTTAAAATATGCATATCCATATTTAGCAGCTATGATTGGTTCAAGTTTTGCTGGATTTACTTCAACACTTTTAGGTGTTACTGCTTCTTCAATTGGTATTGGTGGATTACCTGGATTTTTAGTAATTAAACCAGATTCGATGTTAGCATTTATCTTATGTATGGGAATTGCTATTATCATTCCTTTTGTATTAACAATCTTTTTTGAAAAACGTGGATGGTTTAAAAATTCAGGTTTAAATATTAATATTCCATTTTTTAATAATTAATATATATAAAATTTTAAGGAGTTAACTATGTCAAAATCTTTTAAAAATAAAGTGATTTATCAAATTTATTTAAAGTCTTTTAAAGATACGAATGGTGATGGTATAGGAGACTTACCAGGAATTATTGAAAAATTACCTTACTTGAAAAAATTAGGAATAGATATGATATGGATTAATCCATTTTATCCTTCTCCTCAAAAAGATAACGGATATGATATTTCTAATTACTGTGAGGTAGATTCTTTATTTGGAACAATGAATGATTTCGATAATTTAGTATTGGAAGCTAAAAAGCTAGAAATTGACTTAATGCTTGATATGGTTTTAAATCATGTTTCGACTGAACATCAATGGTTTCAAAAAGCAAAAAATGGAAATTCATATTATAAAGATTTTTTCTATATACGAGAAGGTAAAAATAAGCATTTACCACCAAATAATTGGCAGTCAAAATTTGGTGGTAGTGCATGGAATAAACTGAATTTAGAAGAGAATAAATATTATTTGTGTTTATATGATAAAACTCAAGCTGATTTAAATTGGCATAATCCGAATGTTAGGGAAGAATTGAAAAAAGTTGTACGATTTTGGATGAATAAAGGCGTTAAAGGCTTTCGTTTTGATGTATTAAATGTGATAGGAAAAAATCAGGATTTTGTAGATTCAGTAGATAGTGAACAAGAAAAAAAACTATACACAGATACACCAATAGTTCATCAGTGGGTACAAGAGCTACATAATGATACATTCTCTAAAATAGAAGATTCTATCACAGTGGGTGAGATGAGTTCTACTACAGTTGATCAAGGCATACTGTATACAAATCCTAAAAGAAAAGAAGTTGATATGATTTTTAGCTTTCACCATTTAAAAGTTGATTACGAAAATGGAAATAAATGGTCAAGTGTAAATTATGACTTAAATGTATTAAAAGAAATATTGTTTGAATGGCAAGAAGGTATGGAAAAAGGTAATGGATGGAATGCTTTATTTTGGAATAATCATGATCAGCCACGAGCAAATCAACGATTTGGTGATATTGTAAATTTTCCATTTGAAACAAATTCTCTATTAGCTACAACGATTCATTTAATGCGTGGAACACCTTTCATTTATCAAGGTGAAGAAATAGGTATGACGGATCCAATCTATTCATCAATTAATGAGTATCAAGATATTGAAAGTCATAATGCATATAATAAATTGATTTGTGAAGGGTTAAGTGATGAACAAGCATTTGATATTATTAAAACTAAGTCAAGAGATAATAGTCGTACACCAATGCAGTGGACTAGTGGAAAATTTGCTGGATTTTCTTCAGAAACACCTTGGTTAAAAATTAATGAAAATTATACAACAATTAATGTGCAAAGAGAATTAAATAATGGCAAATTATTCAATTATTATCAATGTTTAATTAAACTACGCCATAACGAAAAAGTAATTTCAGATGGAAGATTTATTCCAATTTTAAAAGAGGATACTGAAGTAATTGCTTATTTAAGAGTATATAATGACCAAGCAATTATTGTCTTTAATCACTTTAAAAATTCAACATATTCAATTACTACAAAATATCTAAAAATGACCGGTGATGTACTTATTGGAAATTATAAAAATGTTATTAGAAGAGAAGATAAATTAACATTGAGACCTTTTGAGAGTGTAGGATTTTGGATAAAAGATGTAAAACAATTATTGAATGCATTGGAATGAGTTTCTTTTTATTGAGCAAAGAATTATACTATATATAAATAATTTCGAGGTGGATAAATTGACCAGTAAATTTAAATATATATATAGTGACTTAAAAAATAAGATTCTAACCAAAGAAATAAAAGCAGGAGATTACTTGCCCAGTGAAAATGAATTATCAGAACAATATAGTACATCTAGAGAAACAATTCGAAAAGCTTTAAAAATATTATTTGATGAAGGAATGATTAATAAACAAAGAGGTAAAGGATCAATTGTACTTCAAAGAGATTTGTATCCTTTGCCTTTTAATCAGTTAACGAGTTTTAAAGAACTAAATCGAATGAAAGGTGAATCTGTCCAAACAAAAGTTCTTTTTAATGAAGTGGTATCCCCTCCTTCTTTTTTAGTTAACAAAAAAATAATTGAAGCTGATGAAAAAATTTGGAAAATAAAAAGATTGAGATATATTGATAATCGTCCATCAATAATTGATATCGACTACATTAAGAGATTATCATTTAAACCAGCAACAGATGATATTCTAGAAAATTCGTTATATGATTATCTTGAAAACGAATGTAAGTTATCAATAGGCTATGCAGAAAAAGAAATTAGTGCTGAAATAGCCACAGTAGAAGATTTAGATTTATTACAGATGAACGATTCGCATGTCATAGTGGTGCAAGGAGATGTTTATTTAAACGACACAACGTGGTTTCAATATACTGAAAGTCGTCATAAAATTGATCGATTTAAATTTTTAGATTTTTCAAGAAGATATAATCATGATGTATAATAATAAATTTGCAAAGTGAATGAACTCATTTCGTTCACTTTTTTATTTCGCATGATTTAATCATCTTTAATATGAAAAAGCAATTTAAAATAGTTGCATTTTGATGGTTTTCAATTATAATTTAGATACGAAAGTCGTTCACAGTCAAAGTGTGTACCACCTGAACAAGGGAGAGGTATGCACTTTTTTTGTGGAGATAAGAAAACGATGGAGATATTTAATGAATGGATTGAAAGGAGAGACTCATGTTTCAATTTGATACAATTGCGGCAATATCAACCGCTTTAGGTGAAGGTGCGATCGGAATCGTTCGCTTGAGTGGTGAAGAGGCTGTTACAATCGCTGAAAAGTTAGTTGATTTGATGGGCAAGAAAACAATTAGTACGGTTGATTCGCATACAATTAATTATGGACATGTAATAGACCGAAAAGCTGGGACAGTAGTGGATGAAGTGATGGTTAGTGTTATGCGTGCACCAAGAACATTCACACGAGAAGATGTTATTGAAATTAACTGTCATGGTGGAATCGTAGCAGTTAATCGTATTTTGGAATTAGCATTAGAGCAAGGAGCTCGTTTGGCCGAGCCAGGTGAATTTACAAAACGTGCATTTTTAAATGGCCGAATTGATTTGTCACAGGCAGAAGCAGTGATGGACTTAGTACGTGCGAAAAGTGATCGTGCGATGGATTTAGCGATGGGACAGTTAGAAGGTAAACTGTCTAATAAAATTCGTGAATTGCGCCAAGAAATGTTAACAGCATTGGCTCAAATTGAAGTGACAATCGATTATCCAGAATATGATGAAGCCGAAGAAATGACGTTAGAAGTTGTAGCGCAAACAGCTGAATCATTAAAGAAAAAAATTACTCGTTTATTACAGCAATCTAAACAAGGAAAAATTTTACGTGAAGGAATAGAAACAGCGATTGTTGGTCGACCGAATGTTGGAAAATCGAGTTTGTTAAATGTTTTACTACAAGAAGATAAAGCAATTGTTACAGATATCGCTGGAACAACTCGTGATACAATTGAAGAAACGATTACAATTAATGGTATTCCACTTAAATTAATTGATACGGCAGGTATTCGTGAAACGACAGATATCGTTGAACAAATAGGAGTGGAACGAAGTCAAAAAGCAATTGATCAAAGTGATTTAGTTCTTTTATTGTTAAATCAATCCGAAACATTAACGGAACAAGATCAGGAATTACTAGAACGTACACGTCATAAAAAAAGAATCATTATATTAAATAAAACTGATTTACCGCGAGTACTTGATCAAAAGCAATTAGATTCATTTTTGAATGAAACTGATCATTTAATTCAAACATCAATGCTAACGCAGATGGGAATTGAAGCATTAGAGCAAGCTATTTCTGAATTATTTATGAGTGGTCAAGTACAAGAAAGAGATGTTACTTATTTATCTAATGCACGTCATATTAATCTGTTGAAAGAAGCTAATAAAGCCTTAGACGATGTTTTAGCAGGTGTTGAAATGAGTGTAGGAATTGATTTAATCCAAATCGATTTGACTCGCTGTTGGGATTTATTAGGTGAAATCACAGGAGATGCTGCTCCAGATGAATTATTAACACAATTATTTAGTCAATTTTGTTTAGGAAAATAAACCAAGTAAATGAAGTGAGGAAGGTGAAGAAATGAGTCAAAAATTTGAAGCAGGAACATATGATGTAATTGTCGTTGGGGCTGGACACGCTGGAAGTGAAGCAGCTTTAGCGAGTGCACGTATGGGTAAATCAACATTATTATTAACGATGAATTTAGAAATGGTAGCTTTTATGCCGTGTAACCCTTCAATTGGTGGACCAGCTAAAGGAGTAGTTGTTCGAGAAATTGATGCACTGGGTGGACAAATGGGTAAGAATATCGATAAAACCTACATTCAAATGCGGATGTTGAATACCGGAAAAGGGCCAGCTGTACGTGCATTAAGAGCACAAGCAGATAAAGCGATGTATGCCCATGAAATGAAAGTAACACTAGAAAGAACAGAGCATTTAGACTTAAAACAAGGAACAGTTGACGAACTAATTGTTGAAAATGGCACATGTCAAGGTGTTATTACTAGTACAGGAGCTACTTATCGTGCCAAATCTGTAGTGTTGACGGCGGGGACAAGTAGTCGAGGTAAAATCATTATTGGTGAATTGAAGTATTCAGCCGGACCGAACAACACACAACCAAGTATTAAGTTATCTGAAAATTTATTAGAGCATGGATTTGAATTGGCACGTTTTAAAACGGGAACACCAATGCGTGTACACGGAAAAACAGTTGACTACTCAGTGATGGAAGAGCAACCAGGTGATGACAAACCGTCATTGTTTAGTTTTAGTTCTGATTTAGCAACATATCGTTTAAATCAAATTCCTTGTTGGTTAACATTTACCAATGAAACGACTCATCATGTGATTCGTCAAAACTTAGATCGTGCACCAATGTTTACTGGGATTGTTGAAGGCGTAGGAGCGCGTTATTGTCCATCAATCGAAGATAAGATTGTTCGTTTTAGTGACAAACCTCGTCATCAAATCTTTTTAGAACCAGAAGGCGAACATACAGATGAAATGTATGTACAAGGTCTATCAACTTCTTTACCAGAAGATGTTCAAATAGAAATGGTTCACAGTGTCAAGGGAATGGAACAAGCAAAAATGATGCGTCCAGGGTATGCGATTGAATATGACGTGGTCATCCCATATCAATTAAAACCAAGTTTGGAAACGAAACTAATTAATAATTTATTTACAGCTGGGCAAATGAATGGAACTAGTGGTTATGAAGAAGCTGCAGGGCAAGGTTTAATAGCTGGTATTAATGCAGCCTTAGCAGTTGATAATAAAGAACCATTAGTTCTGCAAAGAAGTGAAGGATATATTGGTGTCATGATTGACGATTTGGTAACTAAGGGAACAACTGAACCGTATCGTTTACTAACAAGTCGAGCGGAGTTCCGTTTACTTTTACGTCATGATAATGCTGATTTACGTTTAACAGAAATTGGTCGATCAATCGGATTAGTAACTGAAGAAGACTATGAACGTTTTAAGAAAAAACATGAAACAATCAAAGCAGAACTGAAACGTATTCGTAAAACTCGTCTAAAACCAACTATGGAATTGCAAAAATTCCTTGAATCAATTGATTCTGCACCTTTAAAAGATGGTATATTATTTAGTGATTTATTGAAACGACCAGAAATTCATTACAACGATTTAATTTCATTTGCACCACATGATGAAACTTTACCAGAAGATGTTATTGAGCAAGTTGAAACGGAAATAAAATACGAAGGTTATATCAAGAAAGCTATTGAACGAGTTGAAAAACAACGTCGAATGGAAGAGCGAAGAATTCCTGATGGTATTGATTATATGAAAATCGAAACCTTGGCGATGGAGGCACGCCAACGTCTTGAGCAAATCCGACCAGAAACTTTAGCGCAAGCTAGTCGAGTATCTGGTGTAAACCCTGCCGATATATCTGTTTTAATGATATACTTAGAACAAGGCCAATTTCCAAAGCAACCGGCTCAATCGAATGAATAAGGAGACAGGATATGACACCCGCAGATTTTAAAGAGCAAGTAGAGAAACAATTTAATATAATTTTATCCGACGAGCAAATGAATCAATTTGAACGTTATTTTGAATTACTTGTCGAGTGGAATCAAAAAATGAATTTAACTGCTATCACAGCACGTGATGAAGTTTATGAAAAACATTTTTATGATTCACTAACATTACTTCAGGCAGTTGATTTAACGACAATTGAAACATTATGTGATGTTGGAAGTGGTGCTGGATTTCCAAGTATGCCATTAAAAATTGTCTTTCCACATTTAAACGTTTCAATCATTGATTCGTTAAATAAACGAATTACCTTTTTAAATCATCTCGCAGACGAATTAAATTTGTCTAACTGTCATTTTATCCATGCGCGTGCCGAAGAAGCTGGTCAAAATAAAGCCTATCGTAATCAATTTGATTTAGTAACTGCCCGTGCAGTTGCACAATTAAATGTTTTAGCAGAACTATGTCTACCGTTAGTGAAAAAAAATGGACAATTTCTAGCGATGAAAGGTGCAAAAGGTTTGGAAGAAGTTGAACAAGCGAAACGCGCCATTGCTCTCTTAGGCGGAAAAGTGGAACAAACTAGTGATATTTCATTACCTGAAGAGGATAGCCAACGCTATTTAATTCAAATAAGTAAACCGAAAGATACGCCTAAAAAATATCCAAGACAACCAGGTAAACCAAATAAACAACCATTAAAATAAACAGATCGGCTATTTAGCCGGTCTGTTTTTCATATACAAAAATGTTTGGAAAAAAACAAAGAATAAAAATATCATTAAAACTAATAAAAAAGTAAGCACATTCAAAAAAATGTGCTATAATTATGACAGAATTTAATCATTTTTTTGATTATATCTAAACAAAATATAAATGAAAGAGGGATTATATGGTAAATTACGCAAAATATATTGATCATACAGCATTAAAACCTGAAACAACTCACAAACAAATCGATAAATTATTAGAAGAAGCAAAAGAATATGGATTTAAGAGTGTATGTGTAAATCCTTACTGGGTGAATCATGCCGCTCAATCGTTAAAAGATACTGATGTATTAGTATGTACAGTAATTGGTTTCCCTCTAGGTGCTAATACAAGTGAAGTAAAAGCTTTTGAAACAAAAGATGCAATTAAAAATGGTGCACAAGAAATTGATATGGTTATTAATATTGGTGCAGCTAAAGACGGTCGTTTCGATATAGTTGAAAAAGATATCAAAGCAGTCGTAGAAGCAGCTAATGGTACGTTAGTAAAAGTTATTTTAGAAACAAGTTTATTAACAGACGAAGAAATTATTGAAACATCAAAATGTTCTGTGCGTGCTGGCGCTCAATTTGTTAAAACATCGACAGGATTTTCTACAGGTGGTGCAACAGTCGAAGCAGTTCGTTTAATGAAATCATCTATTCCAGCCGAAATGGAAGTGAAAGCTTCAGGTGGTGTTCGAACACTAGAAGACACAAAAATAATGATTGAAGCAGGCGCAACAATAATTGGTGCAAGTGCTGGTGTACAAATCGTTCAAGATGCTTTAAAATTATAAGAAGGGAAGGCTAAATATTATGAGAACAGTTGATTTAATTGCAAAAAAAAGAGATGGACAAGTTTTAACAACTGAAGAAATTAATTGGCTAGTAGAAAATTATACAAATGGTGTTGTAGCTGACTACCAAATGAGTGCAATGTTAATGGCTATTTATATTAATGGAATGAATGAAGAAGAACAATTAGCCTTAACAAAAGCGATGGTTGCTTCAGGTGATCAAATTGATTTATCACCTATTAAAGGAATCAAAGTGGATAAACACTCAACAGGTGGTGTAGGTGATACAACTACTTTAATCTTAGGACCATTAGTAGCTGCTTTAGATATTCCAGTTGCAAAAATGTCTGGACGTGGTTTAGGACATACAGGTGGAACACTTGATAAATTAGAATCTATTCCAGGATTCCATATTGAGATTTCTAAAGAACAATTTTTTGATTTAGTAAACGAACATAAAATTGCGATTATCGGCCAATCAGGTAATATTACCCCTGCAGATAAAAAAATCTATGCCTTACGTGATGTAACATCAACAGTAAGTAGTATCCCATTAATTGCGAGTTCAATTATGAGTAAGAAAATTGCTTCTGGTAGTGATGCAATCTGTTTAGACGTTAAAGTTGGAGACGGAGCATTCATGAAAGATGATCAAGCTGCTAGTGAATTAGCAAAAACAATGGTAGAAATTGGTAAAGGCGCTGGTCGTAACACAATGGCTGTCTTAAGTGACATGTCACAACCTTTAGGACGTGCAATCGGTAACGGATTAGAAGTTAAAGAAGCGATTGAAACTTTAAAAGGTGAAGGACCAGAAGATTTAACAGAATTAGTTCTAACTTTAGGTAGCCAAATGGTTGTTTTAGCTGAAAAAGCTGAGACTTTAGAAGAAGCTCGTGAATTATTAATCGAACAAATAAATAATGGACATGCATTAGAAGTATTCCGTCAATTTGTTGAACATCAAGGCGGAGATGTTTCAGCAGTCGATCATCCAGAACAAATGATTCAAACTAAACATGTTATTGAATTGCCTGCTAAAACAAGTGGTTACGTTACTCGATTAGCTGCAGAAAACATCGGGGTAGCTGCAATGAAACTAGGTGCAGGTCGTGCGAAGAAAGAAGATCCAATTGATTACGCAGTTGGCTTTATCTTAAATAAGAAAGTGGGGGATGCTGTCAAAGAAGGAGAATCGTTAGTCACAATTTATAGTAACCAAGATGACATAACTGAAATTGAATCCGATTTATATGACAGTATCGAAATTGGTGACGTCAGTGAAAAGCCAACATTAATTCATCAAATTATTGTCTAAAAATAAATTCGTTTCAGTTAGCACCAATGAATTGATTGTTTAAAAAAATAGGAAGCTAGGTGAAGCATTTGAAACAATATAAATTACAAGCTATCCAACAACGTCTATTGACGTTTGCTCTAACCTTTAGTTTATTAATGGGCCTAGGCACATTTTCAGAGTCAGCAAATATTTTTGCTGATGAAACAAGCAATTCAGTTTCAACGACTGAAACAATAAGTAATGGAGTAAGTGATCAAACGAATTCTATTACTAATAAAACTGATGATTTAAATGGAGTAGATAAAACTGATTCATCAATAAAAACTTTAGAAGAAGACAAAGATGCAAATCAAGAAGACATCATCATAATTCATACAAATGATATGCATGGCCGTCTAAAAGGCGACAAACGAACAATTGATACAGCACAGCTTAAGACATTTATTGATCAAAAGAAACCAACTTTATTATTAGATGGTGGAGACGCTTTTCAAGGATTGCCAATTTCTAATATTAACAAAGGTAGAGATATGGCAAGAGTAATGAATGAATTTGGCTACGATGCGATGGCTGTTGGGAACCATGAATTTGACTTTGGCTTAGACACAGCACTAAGTTATAAAGAGCAATTAAAATTCCCGATTTTATCTGCTAATACATTTATTAATGAAAAATTAGCATTTGAACCATATACAATTGTGAACAAAAAAGGACGTCGATTCGGTATTATCGGATTAACTACACCTGAAACAGCAACTAAAACACATCCTAAAAATATCGAAGGTGTGACATTTAAAGATCCTATTCCAATAGCTATCGAAAATGTCAAAAACTTAAAAGATAAAGTCGATCAATTTATCTTTGTTGGGCACTTAGGGATTGATCCAACTACTCCAACAAAATGGAGAGGTGACGAATTAGCTCGCGCATTAAGCGAACAGTTTCCAGAAGCTTCTATGTTAGTGATTGACGGACATAGCCATACAGCAATTGAACATGGACAAAAATTTGGACATGTAACAGTTGTGCAATCAGGCGGGCATTTAAATCACGTTGGTTTAGTAACTGGTAAAATGGTTGACGGCAAGTTAGATTATGAAGCTGAGTTATTAGGTCTAGATGCATTCAAAGATTACAAACGCGATGAAAAAGTGAGTCAAATAGTTGAAGAAGCATCTAAAACATTTGAAGAAGCAACATCTGAAGTTGTAATCAATGATAATAAATTCTACTTTGATGGAAAACGTGAAAACGTTCGTTCAAAAGAAACTAACTTGGGTAATCTTATAACTGATACATTATTAATTTATGGACAAGATGGATTTAAGAATAAAACAGATTTCTCTATGGTTAATGGTGGAGGAATTCGAGAAAGTATTCAACCAGGAAAAGTGACAAAAGGTGACTTAATTAAAGTTAATCCATTTGGTAACTTAGTTACGCAAATCGCTTTAACGGGAGAACAAGTATACTCAATGTTTGAACATGCATTACGTGCTGATGTTGAACATGCAGAAGATGGACAGAATGTTTTAGATCAAAAAGGTAAAGTACAATTAACAGCGAATGGTGGATTCTTACAAGTGTCTCGTTCAATTAAAGTATTTTATGATGTGAACAAATCAAATGCTGTTCCTGAAGAATCAAAACCAGGTCAACGTGTTTTACAAGTTCAAATCTATGATCGCGAAACTAAAAAATTCTTACCAGTTGATTTGAAACGGACATATTACATGGCAACGAATGACTTCTTAGCAGCCGGTGGCGATGGTTACAACATGTTAGGTGGCGAACGTGAAGAAGGTCCATCAATTGATCAAGTAGTAATGGATATTTTAAAAGAGTCACAACGTATGCGAGCAATTGAGAATCCATTCTATACAATCAATTTAACGCAATATGAAGACGTATTTCCGTATCAACGTGTTATTCAAATGAATGAAGCAGAGTTCTTAGCAATGCAAAATTCAAAAGAATCAGCACCAAGTACTGATGTACCAAAAATTTCTCAACCAGAAGTAACTGATCAAGATTCTTCTAACTCAAATAATGATATCGTACCAGAAATTTCATTACCAAAAGATATTCAACCAGAAGTATTAACACCTAAAAAAGATGTCATTGAACAACATGCTTCAAACAAGATTATTTCTATGAACCACAAAGTACAACAAACACCAGTTCAATCATCGCAAGCATTACCACAAACAGGAGAAAGTAAATTAGCTTTCGCTGGAATTATTGCAATTGCGGTAGGTGCAGGTGCATACATCTATCAAAAGAAACGTAAATCAGAATAATTAGGTTATTCAAAAGAATTATGATGTCCTATTTAAAAAGGAATAATAGAAAGAGAGGAAGCCATTTGGCTCCCTCTCTTTTTGATTTAGCTCATTTAATATAAAAAAACGCCACATTATGGCGTTTTGAGGCATTAATTTTAATAAAAATTAAAAATGAATAGCTCCAGTTATTAAAAGGAAGATAGCAAGTAAAGCAATTGAGCTAATAACTGTCATGGCTATTTTTTCACGAGAAGTAATGGTATAGCCGTTTTCTTTTCTTGCTTTGTAATAGAAATAAAAACCAGGTATGTAAGAAATACTACACATTAAAACATAAGATAAACCAGCTAATGTAATAACAATGAGTTGGAATAAAGTAGCTATTATACCAATTGTCAGTTGCTTTTTATTACCTTGAGCATAAGCAAATTGAATTTGATAAATACTTACCATCAAATAACAAATTAATATAGCAGCTGTAGCGAGTGAATAAGCCAATTTATAGGCGTAATCGGTCACTAGGAACGTTAGTAAGAAAGAATTCGTTAATGCTGCTGTGAAGAATAATGAATAGCTCGGTGCGTTATTTTTATTTAATTTACTAAATTTTTTAGGCAATAAACCATCACGAGCCATTAAAAAAGTTGTTTCGGCTGGTAACATAGTCCATGAAATCCAACTTCCTAAAATAGAAACAATTAAACCAATATTGATTAAGTTAGCTCCCCAATTACCTACGATGAGCTTCATCATATGAGCAACTGCTGGTTGTTCAATTTGTGCTAACTGATCTTGGGTGAAAACACCGTAAGGTAAAATAGATGCAAATAAATAAATACAAATTAGCCCAATTAACCCAATAATTGTTGCTTGTTGAGCATCAGAACGCTTTTGAGCGCGGTTTGCTAGCATACTTGCTCCTTCAATTCCGACAAATACCCACATTAAAATCATAATGGAATTTTTAATTTGTAACATTACATTCACAGTCAATGATGAATGTGTTGAAAGATTCTCTGATAACTGTCCAAAAAATGATTCAGTGAATACACCTACTTTGAAGGAAATAATCATGATAATAATGAATACGAATAATGGTACTAGTTTGCAAATCGTAATTACAATATTGACGAAACTAGCTGATTCTACTCCTTTTGAAACTAATAGTGTTAGTGTCCAAATAAGGATACTTCCAAATAAAATAGAAGGGATATTTTGACCACCATCAAATATTGGAAAGAAATGACCGATAGCACTCATAATAATTGTTGCAAAGGCAACGTTACCCAACCAAGAACATAACCAGTATCCCCAGCCACTAATAAATCCACCTAATCGCCCAAAAGTTTCTTCGGCATAACTGAACATGCCTCCGTCTAAATCAGGTCGTTTATTAGCTAAATAGTTTAATGATAATACGAGCATTAAAATGCCCAAACTAACGATAATCCAAGCAAAAATAGCTGGACCGGGTGCAGCTTGCTTAGCAAGATCACCAGTTAAACCAAAAATTCCACTACCTAGTGACGAACTGATAACTAATGCAATCAATCCTGTTTTACTAATTCCTTTTTTTTGTTCGTTCATTGTCTGCTCCTTTTCATAATAAAGAGTTTAAAGTACATGCCTCTTTTATCTTAAAATTTTAGTGAATTGTATTAATGGTAACATAACTTGAGGAAATTTTCTGTCTAATTTTTAGCATCATTCAAAATACTTTTAAATAAATTGTCTATTATTTTAAAAATAAAAAAATTAAGGAATTTGTGATTTTATGTACAAAAAAACAATCAACGCAACAAGAGGCAGTTGATTGTTTTGAGTTTAACCAATAAATTGTTCACGAATATGCTTAACGTGTTCGGTATCTGTCACAATAGTTAGAACATCATATGGTTTGAGTTGTGTAGTACCACTTGGAACTACTTCTACTTCGTTACGTTCAATTGCTACAATTAATGTACCAGCGGGTAACGATAATTCTTGTACGGTTAAATGAGCGATTTCGCTGACGAGAGGGACAGAAAGTTTAATAATTAATTTTTCAGATGGACGATGTTGAATCGTCGTTGGCCTCATATTCTCATATAATGTTTCATAAATTGGCGGAACATGTAATGCTTCGGAAACAAGATAGGCGATGGCAGCTACTAAGCTAATGGTTAAAATATGTTGCAAATCACCAACCATTTCAGAAACTAAAACAATAGAGGTTAGTGGAGAACGCACAACTGCTGTTAATACACCGACCATTCCAAGGATAACAAAATTATTCAGCTGTTGTTCCGGTCCAAATCCAAATAATTGAAGTGATTGGTAAAACCAACTACCAGCTAAACAGCCGATGACAAGTACTGGAAGAAAAATACCACCAGGTACCGAAGTGCCGTATGAAATAGAGGTATAAAGCAATTTACCAATCATTAAAAGAAAAAGTGTACTTAGAGCAACAGGATGTTCAATTAAATGAAAAATAAGTTCATGACCACTTCCTGTTAAATCGATTGCTAAATAGCCAATAATACCGGCAATTAAGAAGCCTAACATAACACGTATTCTTGGATCGGGAGTTAAACGTTTCATCTTTGACTGCGTAAAGACAAGTGTTTTAGAAAATGCACAACCAACTAAAGCAGCTAATACACCAAGTCCTAAGAGCCATATATAATCTTTCGGTTGAAGCATTTGATTAATTTTAATGGCAAATGATGGCGTTAAACCGAATATATTTTTTGAAATATAGTCCGCTGTAATACCAGCTAATAAAGCAGGTACTAAAAAGAGTGGGGCTAAATTTTTATGAACTTCTTCTAGTACAAATAAAGTTGAAGCAATTGGTGCATTGAATGCAGCCGATAATCCTGCGCTAGCTCCAGCTGTTATCAGGACGCGTTCTTCTGTTAAATCAAGATTTAAACGTTTGGCTACCCATTTACCAAGTACGGCTCCAATTTGAATAGATGGACCTTCACGACCTAGTGATAGACCGGCTATCATACTCGTCAAGCCACCGACAAATTTAGATAGTAGAACAGGTCGAGGAGACATATCCATTTCTCCAAGAAGTTCTCCAGTTACTTGTGGGATACCGCTACCGCTGCTTAATGGGGCGCGTTTTAATAACGTTCCCGCAATCCATCCCATCAAAAGGAGAATGGTAAAGGTTATTGCAATCGATGAAACAGTATGTTTACTGTAAAGTGAGTGGCTGAATTCACCGGCATAAGAAAGTAGATACCGATAAAGAACTGCTCCACTTCCAGCAACAATACCAACAAGTACTCCTTCAATGACAAGACGGCGTCTAATATGTTTATCACGGTGAATAGCATCAAATAAATGGTGAGATTTATTTTTATACATAGTGACACCTCTTTCCTTCAATATCAGTATACTTAATGTGAAAGCGATTCACAAGGCTAAATCTAATTCGAATTGTAGTACATCTTTCAATTCTTTTTTGAAAATAAGAGAAAGTGAAAGTAATAAAAAACGAGTGATGAATTGAATTGATATGCTCCCCCTAAAGTAGACACTTGAAAAAGTAAAACTATTTTAGGGGGAGTTTTTCATGCGTAAAAATAAACGTCATTCGGCTAATGAGTTAATGTATTTTATTGATCTCTATTTAATCAGTGGAATACCCTATGTAGAATTACAGGAAAATTATGGCTTAAAATTAAATGATAAAAACTTTCGAAAGTATCTTAATAAGTATAGATTACATGGGCCTTCGGCCTTAATATCAAAAGGTACCAATAACAATTATTCTGAGGTTTTTAAGAAGAAAATTATTGACGAACATTTGATTGATGAC
>NZ_JAGN01000011.1 GCF_000526675.1 Atopobacter phocae ATCC BAA-285 | reverse complement strand
CAATCGGTTAATTGGCGCTGTCCTGATGGACACACATGACGAATGGCTCAGTTCTACAAGAAAGTATATCAAGTTTAACCAGTAAGAGAGTATAGAACATTGTATAGTATTTTACACAAGATTATGGACTTGACTCTCCTCACTCTAGCTTGTCTAGAATTATTGATATCAAAGCAAAGCATCTTTTATAAAAGTATTTAAAATGAAGTTGCTCCTTTATTACTATTTTATTTTTTCATGATGGCGAATACAAAATGAATTCCCTATATCTGTTAAGGCTTTAAACTCAGTTTCTAATACCGTCTTTATTGAGTCGTTATTAAAACTTAATTCATTAATTAATTTTTCAGCAGATTTTCTTTTGTCTAATGCAGGGAAATAATACGTTTTAAGTCTCTCAAAGGCATCCCATATTTTTTCAACAGCATCAGAATAATTTCCTTTTATATATTCTTCCTCAGCAATTGCTAACAATTCTTCTAATCCAGGCTCTCTTACAGGTTTTTCAGAATTAAGTCGAAACAATTTATCACTAGTATTTATGATTTTTCCATTATTATTTAATGTTAAACCTAACTTATGATGAGCAAATAAACTATTTACTCTCTCCCTATAAACACTATTATCTTCTAATAAATAAGCAAAAGCCTCAATAATATCTAATACAGAAAATGGAGAAGTGTTATCTATAAAGTAATCAAAATCTGTAGCTAATACATACTCATTTTCTTTAGAATTTTTAGGGATATAGAATTTTTCTATTTCCTCCATAGCTATTTCACTAAGTTGCTTCCAGTAGTTCCAATTGGTTTCATCCGTGGAATATCTTGGTTCATCATACTCTTTTAATAATTGTAAAATTTGATATCTAACATCTTTCGATAAGCTCAACTTAATATCTTTATTTTTTATTTGCTTTTCATATCTTATTGAATAAGGTTTGAAAAACAATTCCTTTCCTGAATAAACTCGCCAACTAAAAACCTCTCGACCAGAAATCTCTTTATTTGCATAGAGCTCGAAATTATCAAACTTTAATAATTCATTTATTCTATCGAAAAAAAGTATCCAATTAGCATCTTCATCTCTAACCTCTGGATGGAATATTTCACAAATAAAATCTAGAAAAGTTACATCGTCGCCATTTAACAATTGAAATCTATCATCTTTAAAAACCCAATTAGCAGGATAGTCGTCATTATTAACAGTATGTTGCCAAATATCTCCTTTTGCATTAGGGAATCTTGAATCCATACTCTCCATATTTTCTAAATCATACAACCTCTCGAGAAACTCAATCTCCTCAAGTCGTCCATAATACTGATAAGTATATGTTACGATATCAAAAAACTCATCCTGATTAATACCGTTGTTAAACAAATCAAAAATATCTCTTTTTGTAAGTTTTGATATTTTATTCATCATTACTCCTTAATCAAAAAATTTCCTTTAAGCTCACCCAAGCTGAATCACTCATATCTTCACTATACTCTGTATTATTAATATACAATCTATTGTTTCTATCTCTTACAAATCCCCAGTTAATATTTTCCTTTTCAGCATATGATTTAAATGCTAAAAATTTGTTTTCTACTTGTTTATCAATATTTTTACTCTTGCCTTGGCTTTCTCCACCCTTGGTTTCAATAATCCAAACCTCACCATTCTTTTTTCTAACGATATAGTCAGGATAGAAGAGATATTCTTTGTTGAATCCTGTCCTATAAACTATTGACAGATATTGTTTTCCCGTATCTCCATTTTTGAAGAACCAATCAATATCTTTTCTTTCTTCTAAATGATATTCAAATAATTGCTCACTAGTAGACCTTAACTCTGATGTCGTCATAGAAGTATCATATTCTTCATAAGCATTGTTTTCATAAATTTCTACATCATTTTCATAAGGTAGATATTTTTGAAAATCTTCCAAAGGTAACTTATATTCTTCTCTTTTATCTAGTAAAAGTTGAATCTGATACTCATCCGGACGACTTGCAGCTTCAATGAAATCTTCCTTTAACTGATAGGCATTATTTATCATAAATGCATACCATTCTCTATTAGATAAGGCTACTAGTTTCTTTTGCGACCTTATCATCTTATGGAATAAATGTTGTAAAACTGCTTTCATTTTATTTGATGGCAAGCCTACAACCTTCTTAATCATATCTACTGAATGTAAGGTATCAATCCCATGATCATGCGTACTCACTTCATAGGCTATCTCTCTGTGTTCACCTTTTCTATTATCTGAAATATCAGCTAATTTCTGAAATTTACCACTTCGATATTTGCTAAAAACTTTTGTTCCAAAAATATATCCATAATTTTCTAACGTTTTCTTGTTCTCTGCTTTATCTTTTCCTAATTTATATTTTTCAACAAAATAGTCATACGCCTTATCTAAAACTTCTTTCTCGTTTACATATTCAAAATCACGATTACGAACTTCTTTAATCATCTTAAAATCTTTAGCCTTATCTTTTAAGAAAATTCTACGTACCTCATAAGCATTACCAGACTGAATAGCCGCCTCTTTGTATTTCTCATCAAAAGTATATAGAAAACAAAAGTCCAGTCTATCATCACCATAATGCCTTGCCTTCGGCATTCTTCTTATACGACCTAAGGTTTGAATTTCAAAAGTTTCCGTCATATTCTCTCTTAACTTGACTAATATCTTCGCTCTTGGGCAATCCCATCCAGTTGATACTGCTTGCTTCATAATTAAGAAATTAGAAGAATAATCATCCTTTGTTAAGTGTTCAATGTTTATCTTTTCATCACTTAACCATTTGCTAATAAGTTCATTTTTATAAGTATATCCCATTTCTTCTAGATGTTCTTCTACATATTCAATCAATCTTTCACTCATATCTGGAAATTGGATAATCACTAAAGGATTTACATTTTCTCCCTGCTCGATATAAGCTTCTTTAATTTCCTTTCTTTTTTCATCTGCTTTTTGAATTAAGAAAAGTGTTTCCGATTCTATATCTTCTACTTCATCTATATCAATATCTTCATTGATATATAAAGCACGAGTAATTAACCCACTACTAATTACTTCCTCTTCTGGAATTTCATAAAACTCAGCGGTTGGTAGTTTTTTAGTTGTAGCAGATACCCTAATTTCATACTTTGAAGAAAGGGCATTTAGCACATCATTCGCCTTAACCGTATTGTTCAAATGTTCTTCATCGATAACAACTATAAAATCATTTCCATTTCTGTGAGCATAGGCTATTCTTTCAAAAAGATTTTTCTTTTCTGTATCCTTTAAAGCATTGTTTGTCTTATTGGTAATCATTTCCCAGTTAATGAAATAGGTCGTTCCTCCAATAAATCCTTGCAATAAAACATCACTAATATCCCCTGTTTTAGCATTAGGAATCAATTTCTCCATCTTTTCCTGAGATTGTTTTTCTAAATCGCCCTTACCCGGTGTAAGCCAGACAAAGATCATTTCCGTATCCACATTAGCAAGGTAATCCTCTATATAAGAAAGAAGCATAATTGTCTTTCCACTACCTGTAGGGCTTTTTAATATTATTTTATGTTTAGAATTACTGTCTGTCGTTTTATCTAAAAGATAGTTCTTAGCATCGGTTTGAAAATCAAATAACTGAATCTCTCTAATCATAGTTCATTTACCTCCCTTAATTCATTTAGGAAATAATAATCTGGTACATCTATAAACTTAATTCCTTTTCTCTTACTCTCAACTTCAATTTCTCTTGATAATAGAATATAGGAAGGTAGGTATACTTTAGAATTTTCGATTATCTCTCCATTAAACCATCTTTCTAAATCTTCCTGACTCAAGATAAGGACTCTATTTTTACCATCTATTTCACACATATTTTCTAACTCAACCATTTCCTTTATGTGTGATAATAGTCGATCTGATAAAATTTCTTCCTCATCACCAAATCTTTTAATAAAGTCTGTTTTATAATATTTAAGATTGTGAGGGAGATCTTCTTGTATATTTTTTAGTCGCTGATAAGTTATTTCTTCAGCAATCTTATTTTCATTATTTGTACAAAGTATATATTTTCTATTTCCACCATCTTCTTTGTTTAGTTGAGCAACAGCATGCCCTGTTGTGCCAGAACCAGCAAAAAAGTCAAGTATTTTGGAGTTGTTATTAGTCGTTAAATATAACAAATCCTTAATTAATTCAACAGATTTAGGATTGTCAAATTTTTTTCCTCCTAGTATATTTTTTAACTCATTTGTTCCTGTTCCAGTACTATATCTAGCTTTATATAATATTGTTTTTGGTTTTTTTGTAGGAATTTCCCCCAGTTCTGGTCTTTGTTTTTTATAAAAATTAATATTATCTTTATTGCTTGTTATAATAACTTCTGATTTATCTCTTCTTAAAGTATCTATACTCCATCTCCAAGAAGCATAATAATCGTTTATAATAGGTAATATAAAACTATATCCCATATTTTTATACTTTTTCTCTAGATCTTTCAGATAAGTATCATCAAAAATTTTATTTTCCCTATCATAAATTTTTAGATACTCATCTTCTTCAATAGTAGCAACCTTATTGTCTTTTATCAAAATAGGGTAAAATGTTGTCGGTCTTTTTTCTCTTGGAGCATCATTTCCAGTCCTTTTTAACGTTGCCCCCTTTTTATAAAATCCAATTTCATCTTCTAACCACTTTTTTTCTAATTCTTCTTCATGTATATTAAATTCATTAAAACTAGATTTTGTTATATTTTTAGCATAAACCAAGGTATATTCATGTATCCCTGCAAAACCTAATTGGCTTTGATTTCCCTTAAAGTTCATTATTGTAGGTAAATTTGCAACAAAATTTTGCTCACCAAAGACTTCATCACATAGCAATTTTAATTGTGAAAATTCATTATCATCAATACTTATTATTATTTTTCCTTCTTCCTGTAGTAAATTTCTTGCTGCTATCAATCTCTCATTCATAAAGGAAATCCACTTAGAATGTCTATATGTGTCATCTTTTCCTATCATACAATCATCATAAATAAACTCTTTATTTTTTGTATTGTAAGGTGGGTCTATATAAATAACATCAATCTTTCCATTGTGTGTTTTCTCTAATATTTTTAAGGAATGAAGATTATCTCCCTCAAGTAAAAAATTAAACTCCTCATTTGCCATAGACTCTATTTTCATTTCCCCGATTTCAGTAAACACCGGGATATTATGTTCCAGCATTTCATCAACCTTTTCAGAATGTTCCTCCCAAACGAGTCCATACTTCTTTTCTGTTAATGCATTTTCTATATTATTTAAAGCAATAATACTTTCGTCATCACTGTGTATTTCTTTAAGTTGATTAATATAATCAAGCATTTCTTGACGCTTAATTTGTGATAAATTACTCATTTTTTCATATCCTCCTCCATATCCATAGAAATCATATCACCAAAATCTGCTCCAAGAGCCTGTCCAATTCTGTAAAGTACATCTAATGAAACATAATCTCCCTTACTCATTTTAGCAATGGTTGAAGGTGATATCCTTGTAAGCTCTGCCAAATCTTTTTTATTCATATTCTTATCTATTAATATCTTCCATAATCCATTGTATTTTATTTTCATGATTTCCAACTTTCCTTATGAGTTCTCAAATTTTTACTCTTCTATTATACCACGTTTCTTTTTCCTTTTTACACTCTAATGATAATTTAAACAACAAAAAAACGGTGAAGTCCGAAGACCACACCGCCAATATTATCTTTCTGTTTCTATTTTTTATCTGACTTATTCGTTTGTTTACCCTTATCATCTGCCTTGTACTTCTTTATTGCTCCAAGTTTGGATTCTTTTTTAGGACTTTTTTCCTGATCTCTCTCTTTTGCTTTTAAAAGTTTTGATGATAGTACTTTTATATTTGTATATTCTTTTCCATCAGCACCTAGTGTTGTCTTTGTTTGTCCAAACACTTTCATAAAATCTCCCTGTTTAAGGTTTTCCATTCCTTTTGCTTTTTCTCCATAAGCGGAACAAGAGTGATAATTCTTCCCTCCCTCCTTATCATTAGAAACCAAGGTAAAGTTAACCACCTTGAGTTTCTCTCCTTGATTATCCTTTATCTCTAATAGTTCTGGATCTTTGATAAGATTTCCTACAACATTGATTAGGTCATCTCTTTCTTCCTTTATGGTAGCTTCTTCTTGTAGTAAGCCTTGTTCTTTAAGATTATCTATTGAGTAATCAAATTCTTCACTTAATAAACCTTGAGTATCATTGGCCATAAACTCCTCATATAAACTATCCAAAGCTTTTTCATCATTAATCCCTTTCTCGTAGCTAATTAACGCTTTTACAAAGTCTTGATAGTTATTATTGGCCATTTCTTCCATGTTTTTTCTCATCTCTTTGTAACTCATTGAATCATCCTCCTCATAATTAATAAAAGGAGCTATCTCTAGCCCCTTATCTTTCCTGTGTATTTTCTTTTGCTACTTTATCTTTGTTTTCGTTACTCGTATTTTGATAAGCTTTTATCTGCCCTAAGATAGAAGGCTTATTTTCTTTCTTGTCAAGATTATCACCTACATCGTAAGTCGATTCAAAGTAATCAGAATCCTTGAAATCATGGTCATATCGATCTGAAATACCACCGTTATCTAAATCACTAGCTAACGGATCATAAAAGTTGCCTTTTTCATCGAGTTCTAAACCAAGAGTTTCCATAATAAGCTTGTCACTCACAAATACAAAATCATCAAAAGTTGACAGATTCATTTGTGTAATCATATTTTTCAAAGCGGTTTCTTGACCTAAATGGTCCTCTTCGAAACTTCCTCCATCCACGTTTATATCGTCAATATATTGCGACCATGTAAACTCCTCTAAGTTTAGTTCAAATTGGACACTATTATCGCCATACACTATTTCTGTAAAAGCTATACCAACATGTGCTAAATCAGGATACAATTTATCAAATTTTAGTAGATAGACCTATGCGATCTAACAAGCAGGAGTAAAGAGTTTTTTTCATCTGATGATGAAAGTACACTAAACAAGTCATCCTTTACTAGCATTTTTGAAATCATATAAAAACTATATCTATTACTCTTTCGCTCTAAATAAACTTTAATTGTTGTGAAAATTTAATCTTTTATTTATTAAAAATCATTGTATCAAACAAATTGTTTTTATTAAATGACAGCTCATATCAAAACCATAAGATTTTTAATTTATTCTAACAATCTAGTTTTTAGAAGATGTCTACATACAAAAAAGCCGCAAGCTCACGCTTGCGGTCCATTTTTTAAAAAGCTTTACATAATTCTTTATATCGTTCGATTTATCAATTAGTACCGTTTTAGTACCACCGATATAAACAAACATTGACACTTCAACGAAAATTCACTTTTTACAACTATTCCCACTCAATCGTTGCTGGTGGTTTGCTCGTGATGTCATACACGATTCGGTTAACGTGTGCAACTTCGTTCACGATACGGACACTAATTTCTTGTAACACATCCCATGGAATGCGCGCGAAGTCACTGGTCATTCCGTCGATAGATGTAACGGCACGGATGCCGACTGTGTAATCATACGTCCGAGCGTCACCCATGACACCAACACTACGCATGCCTGGTAATACTGTAAAGTATTGCCAAATATCACGATCTAAACCGGCTTTAGCGATTTCTTCGCGTAAAATAGCATCACTTTCACGGACGATTTCTAGTTTTTCTTCTGTAATTTCGCCTAATACTCGGATGCCTAAACCAGGTCCTGGGAACGGTTGACGCCATACTAAGCTTTCAGGCATCCCTAATTCAATCCCTAACTCGCGTACTTCATCTTTGAACAACGTATTTAATGGCTCAATTAATTCAAATGCCATATCTTCAGGCAATCCACCCACGTTATGGTGTGATTTAATTGTTTGCGCTGTTTCTGTTCCAGATTCAATGACGTCAGTGTATAACGTCCCTTGTGCTAGAAAATCAATGCCATCTAATTTAGCAGCTTCATCATCAAACACATAGACAAATTCATTGCCGATGATTTTACGTTTTTGCTCTGGATCGCTAACGCCTTTTAGTTTATTTAAGAAGCGTTCTTGCGCGTTTACACGAATAATATTTAAGCCAAACTTACCTGATAAGCTTTCCATTACTGCGTCACCTTCACCTTTGCGCAGTAAACCATGATCCACAAAGATACATGTTAATTGGTCACCAATTGCGCGATGTAATAAAACACCTGTCACGCTGGAGTCAACTCCACCTGATAGACCAAGTAATACTTTTCGGTCACCAACTTTTTCGCGGATTTTTTCAACTTCTATATCAATAAAGTTGCCTAGGCTCCAGTCAGCAGAGCAGTGACAAATATCAAAAGCAAAATGTTTTAATAAATCATGTCCGTACTCTGAATGACGAACTTCTGGGTGGAATTGAACACCGTAAATTTGACGTGACTCATCCATCATTGCCGCGTTAACACCTGTTGCACTGCGACCGATAATTTCAAATCCTTCAGGCACTTCTTTGACTAAATCGCCATGACTCATCCATACGGTTTGTTCTGTTGGTAATCCAGCAAATAACGGGTTATCTTTTAAAATGTTAACCGTTGCTTTACCATATTCTTTATGATCTGCCCCTTCAACTGTCCCACCTAAAATATGTGTCGTTAATTGCATCCCATAGCAAATACCTAATACTGGAATACCTAATTCGTAAATGGCTGGATCAATCGTAAAGGCGCCCTCTTCATATACGCTATTTGGGCCACCTGACAAGATGATCCCTTTTACGTGTCCCATGGCTTTAATTTCTTCAGCTGTAATACGATGAGATAATAACTCCGAGAACACATTTAATTCACGAATACGTCGTGTAATTAACTGGTTATATTGAGAGCCGTAATCTAATACGATAATTTTTTCAAGTGTACTGAAATCGGTTGTCATAATTTCCTCCCTCGTTTTATACCTTGACAGAAACTCTGTCAATGAGATGGTTATCTGTTTTATGCAGAATGATATCTGCACGTCCCATCGTCGGTTTGATGAATTGACGTAAATTAACTAAATTAATTTGACGCCAAACAGTGGCGGCCATGTCAAAAGCAGCACCCCAATCACCTATCGCGTAGTGATAATAATAATTACTTGGATCGTCTTTTGCTCGCGTCAAATGCATTTTAAAACGTTCTAAATACCATTTTTCAATTAACGCTTCATCTGCATCAACAAACAAACTAACATCAAAGAAATCACTGACGAATATTTCATGATTGGCAGGCAATTGCAAGACATTAATCCCTTCAACAATCAGTATATCTGGGCGGTCGACCACGTCATATTCCCCTTCAATAATATCATAAATATCGTGTGAATACTTTGGTACTTGAATATTTTTTTCGCCACTTTTTACTTGTGTTAAGAAGTTCAAAAGTCGTTTCATATCATAGCTTTCTGGAAAGCCTTTACGACTCATTAAGCCCAACGTTTCTAATTTTTGGTTTGAATATAAAAAACCGTCTGTTGTTAATAGGTCCACTTTTAATTCTTGCTCGCTGTAAGCCCGCTCGAGTAATGTTTTAATTAATCGGGCAGTTGTACTCTTGCCTACCGCTACGCTTCCGCTAATTCCAATAATGAATGGTGAGCGGCGACTGTGCATTTCTAAAAATTCATTTTTTTTGTTTTTTAATGTTAAAAAAGATTTACGATAACAATCAAGTAAGCCTAATAATGGTAAATATATTTCTTCCACATCATTTTGATCGATTCGGTCGTTCAATGATGTTAACTCGACTAATCGTTCTTGTGATATCATCACTTCTGAATGTGACTGGAGATGTTTCCACCGTTCACGTTCAAACGATTGATAGATTGTTCGGACCATTTCATTGCCCCTTCCCTAAGATTCCTTATTATTTTAACATACTTTCATTCGGTTAGCTCCATTCCTTTAGTAGTTATCTACTATTTTTTATATGCTATATCCTTTGTAAAAATTTCTTCAATATTTTGTATCGTTCATTTGTTTTATCGGATAAAAAACATTAAAATAATCTTTAATTCCAAACAGATGACTTTGTTTCCATCCAAAACATGCTAAACTAATAATGTAAAAATATATTTTAATGGATTAAACGGGGTGAAGAAATGCGGCAAGGAATTGGTCGTGCACATGGTAAAATTATATTAATGGGTGAGCATGCAGTTGTTTATGGTACACCTGCCATTGCCGTTCCATTTCAGCGGGTAGAAACCGTAGCCACACTAACTGAACATACGGGTCATTCTGAATTACACAGTTCTTTCTATGACGGTTTATTTGAACAATTACCTGACATTATCAGTAGTCTATATCACTTAGTTCGACTACTTAAAGATCATTTTTCACATGAGACACCGTTTAACTTACATATTAATTCAACGATTCCACCTGAACGTGGCATGGGCAGCTCGGCTGCAGTGAGTAGTGCTGTCACTCGAGCATTTTTTGACTATCATCAAACGCCTCTATCTGATCAGCAATTACTTCACTTTGTAGATCAAGCTGAAACCATTGCGCATGGTTCACCTAGTGGGATTGATAGTTTTCTCATGACACAAACGCAACCGATTCGTTTTAGTCGGACAGAACCGATTCGTATTAGTCGGACAGAACCGATTCGTATTTTACCTGATTTGCCAAACGGGTTTTTAATTGTTGCTGATTCTGGTATGATTGGACAGACAAAGCAAGCCGTTAATCATGTAAGGGATCGTTATGAACAAGGCGATTTTAACGTCATTCAAGCGATTCAACGAATTGAAGAACTGGTCGGCGCTGGTGAGCAAGCAATTCAAGTCGGCTCATTAGAACAATTAGGTCAATTATTAAATGATAATCATTTTGCCTTACAACAATTAGGAATTTCAACACCGGTCATTGATGAATATATTCAATGTGCTCGGCAAGCCGGTGCGTTAGGTGCTAAAATAACTGGTGGCGGCTTAGGTGGCTGCCTAATTGCTTTAGCGACAAACGAGCCACAAGCAATAGCGATTGCAAAACAACTTGAATCAGCAGGTGCGGCAAACACATGGGTTGCCCCCCTTTAGCATGTACTGATACGAGAACAGGAGGCTTATAATGACAAGAAAAATTGGATATGCTCGTGCCCATACAAATATTGCATTAATTAAGTATTGGGGTAAAAAAGATCATGAATTATTTTTACCAATGAATAGCAGTTTATCGTTAACACTTGATGCGTTCTACACCGATACACAAGTTATTTTTGATTCTAGTTTTGCTGAAGATACTTTAACGATTAATGGTGAACTACAACCTTCAGATGAAATTAATGGATTAGTACGCTTTTTAAATGTTATTCGTGAAAAAGAACAGACTGACTTAAAAGCACATGTTATTAGTCATAATATTGTCCCTACTGCAGCTGGTCTAGCTAGTTCTGCTTCAGCATATGCGGCCTTAACTGGGGCGATTGCGCAAGCTTTCAATTGGCAATTGGATCACCAAGCACTTTCTCGTATTGCCCGACGTGGTAGCGGTAGTGCAACACGCAGTTTATTTGGTGGGTTTGTTGAGTGGGAGATGGGCGTTGATGATGAAACAAGTCAAGCCATTCCAATTGATGATGCACAATGGGACATTGGCATGTTGGTCATGATTTTAACTCGTCAAAAGAAAGATATTTCTAGTCGAGTAGGCATGCAACATACCGTAGAAACGTCTCCTTTTTATACTAATTGGGTGGAAACAGCTGCTCAAGATTTAAAACAAATGAAAGCAGCTATTTATCGTCAAGACTTTCAAACAGTGGGCGAATTGACTGAACACAGTGCCATGAAAATGCACGCAACGACGTTTAGTGCCAATCCCCCATTCTTTTATTTTGAACCTGAAACGATTCATGCCATTCGAATCATTCAAGCATTACGTAAACAAGGCCATCATATTTACTATACTTTAGATGCTGGTCCGAACTTAAAAGTTTTAGGGAAACGTTCTGAATTAGAAAGTGTTCGTCAAGCATTACTTGAACATTATTCATCGGATCAATTAATTTTGACACAAGCAGGACCTGGTATGCGCCAACTATCAGCAGATGAATGGGCGTCACTTTATCCAACAAGAGAGGAAGACACATCTCATGACCATTAAAATGAGTGCCCCGGGAAAATTGTATATAGCGGGAGAATATGCAGTGGTTCAACCACAACATTTAGCATTAATCACCCCCACTCCTCAGCGTATTCATGTTGAAATTACGCCGAGTACACAATCCGGCTCAATTCATTCCCCTTTATTTACACAGATGCCAGTTAAATGGTATCGTCGTCAAGGACAACTGGTGTTAGATCAACGGGAAAATCCTTATCATTTGATTGTTGCGGCACTACAAGTCGTTGAAGAACTAGTCCATGAACTCGATTTAGATGCGCGTTACTACCATTTAAATGTGACGAGCGAATTAAATCGACAAGATGGCGTCAAATATGGCTTAGGATCAAGTGGCGCTGTTACTGTTGCAACCGTAAAAGCTGCATTAGCATTTTATGGATTAGATTATTTTATGGATCAACCTTTGAATATCTTTAAATTAGCTGCCATTAGCCATTTACGCATTAATCATAATGGTTCAGCCGGTGATTTGGCGACATCTACTTTTGAACAGTCTATTTTATATTCGAGTTTCGACCGAGATTGGGTTAGAAATCAATTAGCCCATGGTGCTAGTTTATTAACCTTATTGGAAATTACTTGGCCTAGCTTAGAAATTCGACCATTTACGATTCATCCGTCCATTCAAATGTTAGTCGGATGGACCGGCGTACCCGCATCAACTACGGATACACTCGACGAATTAGAAGATGTTCAAAGCAATTTAATGTTGACCGACGAAATGTTTGGCGCACAATCTGATCGCTATGTTTTAGATTTAAAATCTGCATTAGAACACGGAAATTGGTCCAGCATTAAAGAAAATATTGCGCAACTTCGTCAACTACTTTTACAGTATACAGCGCAGCATCATATTACATTAGAAACGCCTCCATTACAGGAGTTGATTCAACTAAGTCAAGCGCACCAACTCGCAGCGAAATCTAGTGGAGCGGGTGGTGGCGATTGTGGCATTTGTTTTTATCCTGCTCAGGAAGCTCATCGAGCAGATGAGTTAAAACAAAATTGGCAAGATAAACAAATTACACCGTTAGCATTTTAATAGCAGTCGGCTGATCCCATCTTAGCTGTGCGGACAGTCGTTTTTTATTGATTAAGAAAGTAGGTAGAATTATGAGCAATTCGAGAAAAGATGACCATCTAACGCTTGCACTACAAAAATATCATCAAAATTTAACTTTTGAACAGGCCGTTCGTTTTGTTCATCACGGCTTACCTCAATGCGATGTTCAGGCTGTTGATTCATCCGTTGAAGTTCTTCATCAGAAACACTCTAGCCCCTTCTTTATCAATGCGATGACAGGTGGTAGTGACTCGGCATTTAAAATCAATCAACAACTCGCACAAGTGGCCGAAGCAACGGGCTTGGCCATGGCTACTGGCTCCATGAGTCAAGCTTTAAAAGATTCAATGCATGCTAAAAGTTATGAAATTATTCGCTCCACTCATCCGAATGGTTATTTAATGGCTAATTTAGGCCCCGATTATACCGTCCAGCAGGCTCAAGAAGCTGTTCATTTAATTCAAGCAAATGCTTTGCAAATCCACATTAACGCGGCTCAAGAATTGGTCATGCCTGAAGGCGACCGTGCATTCAAACAATGGTTAGATCGCATTGAAGCGATTGTTCACGGTGTTTCCGTTCCTGTTATAGTCAAAGAGGTTGGGTTTGGTATGAGCTATCAAACGATTGATTTACTCAATCAAATAGGCGTTCATACGATTGATATTAGTGGTGCCGGGGGAACGAATTTTGCTCAAATTGAAAATGCAAGACGCCGTCACCATTTTCAATCCAATTTCAATACGTGGGGGATTCCAACTCCGCTGGCATTACTTGAAGCGTCACGTATTCCTAATGATCGTCGGCCAACAATTATTGCATCAGGTGGCATTCAATCACCAATGGACGTCGTCAAAGCATTAGCGATGGGCGCTCAATGGGTCGGCATTTCTGGCTACTGGTTGAAGTTTATTCATGAGCATGGTGTGGAGCAAACCATTGAAGAAGTTAATGTGTGGAAAGAAGAAATTAAACATATCATGACCCTTTTAAGTGCTTGTACGGTCAATGATTTGCTTAAAACCGATTTAGTATTTGACGAAGCTACTGTGAACTGGGCTAAACAACGTCATTTACCTTATAAGCAGTTTGCTACTCGATTTCAATATACTAAACGTCATGAACACATGACACGTGTGGATGCTTATCTTATTCCAGATGAAGAAGTTGATCAATACATTAACGAGCGCCAATATTACACGAGAAAATTAGAATTAGAAGCGCGCAAAGTTTTTCCGAAAGTAGCAATTGAATTTCAAGGATCTGAGGATGGAGAAGCTCTTGTTGCTTACTCCAGCAGTGGACAATTTCATTATTTATTATCCTTAGATCCATTGCGGATTCGTGAATTAAAAGAAGCTGATCTAAATGGAACGTGGTACGACTATTTAAAAGAAATTGTCGGATTAGATCTTCAACCGCTTTAATCTTTTCTTATTACAAACAGAAAAACCTAGTCAACAAATTGCTTATAGCAGCTTGTTGACTAGGCTTTTTTTACTTCATTTTCATTTCTAAAAAGAGATCGTTATATTCATTCATCTTTTCAGGACTTAATGTTTTATAAACTTCCATTTGTTCCATCAACTCACGTGAAGGATAAAATTGTGGGTCATTTTTTATGTCATCTGGTAATAAGTCAAATGCCTCTTTATTAGGTGTTGAATAACCAATATATTCGGCATTTCTCGCCGCAATATCAGGACGTAACATGAAATTAATAAAGTCATACGCTCCTTTAAGATTACGAGCCGTTTTCGGAATGACTATGTTATCTGTCCAAATATTGGAACCTTCTTTTGGTAACACATAATGTAAATGTTCATTTTGATCGAGCATATCGACTGCTTCTCCTGAATAAGTAATCGCAATCGCTGCTTCATTTTGACTCATATACATTTTCATTTCATCTGCTAAGATTGCTTTAATATTAGGCATCAAATCACCTAAATCATTCGCTATTTGATTCAATATTTTGGAATCTGTTTCGTTCAATGAATAGCCGCGACGTTGTAAACCAATTCCTATTGTTTCACGTGCCCCGTCAATCATTAATATCGAATTTTTAAACTCTGGTCGCCAAAGATCACGCCAATATTGAATATCTTTTTCTTGTACCATCAAATCGTTATAAACAATACCCACCGTTCCCCAGAAATAAGGTAGTGACCATTTATTGTCAGGATCAAATGGCATGCCGACAAACTGTTTGTCTAAATGTTCCATCCCTTTAATTTTCGAATGATCTAAAGGTAGTAACAATTTATCTTTAATCATTTCAGGAATTTTATACTCACTAGGCACTGTAATGTCGTATTGCGTTCCACCTTGTTTTATCTTTGTTACCATCGCTTCATTTGAATCAAACGTTTCGTAGACAACACTATAATTATATTCTTTCTCAAATTCTTTAAGTAATTCAGGATCAATATAATCGCCCCAGTTGTAGATAACTAATCGTTCACTACCAAAAGATTGTGACGAATGACTAAGAAGGTATTTGCCACCCATAAGTAAAATAACACTTCCCATTAATAGCATAAAATATAAGCTTGCACGTTTCATCAGTCGTCACCTCCAGGCATTTCTTCTAAGCGACTGCGTTGTTTCATCACATTCAATCGTTTTAAATGTTGTTGATTAATCACATGATAGCCAATAATTAACACGAAGGATAACAAGAAAATGAGTGTACTTAATGCATTAACTTCTAACGATACCCCACGACGTGCTCTTGAGAAAATCTCAACCGATAAAGTAGTAAATCCATTACCCGTCACGAAAAATGTCACCGCAAAATCATCGAGTGAATAAGTAAATGCCATAAAGAATCCACTTAAAATACCCGGCATGACTAAAGGTAAAGTAATGTGACGTAAAACATCTCGTGGCGTTGCTCCTAAATCACGAGCTGCTGTTATTAAAGACGGATTCATTTCATCTAATCGTGGTAAAACCATGATTACAACGATTGGCACATTGAAGGCCACATGTGCTAATAAAACCGAATAAAATCCTAATTGAAATCCTAAAACTGTAAATAGAATTAATAAACTCGCTCCAATAATAACATCAGGTGAAACCATCAACACGTTATTTAAGTTCAAAATAACTTCTCGGTACCGTCTGTTTCGTAATTCATAAATTAACAACGATCCTAACGTCCCAATAATGGTCGCGATAGTCGCTGACAAAATGGCTACTATTAATGTATCTAACACAATTAAAATCAAACGCGTATCATGGAACACATTAATATAATGTTCAATTGTAAATCTTGTAAAGTGATTCATCGTCCCACCCGCATTGAAGGAATAGACGACTAGAAAAAGGATGGGCGTATACAACACGATAAAGACGAGCATTAAATAGGCATTAGCCAGCCAGTTATTTTTTTGATTCATGCGTTACGTCCTCCTTTCTTTTTCGTGAAAATCATAAAGAGAACCATCGTTACAATTAAAACAATCCCGATAGTTGAACCCATTCCCCAATTTTGTGTGACTAAGAAATGTTGTTCTACAGCTGTTCCTAATGTAATCACTCGGTTTCCTCCGATTAAACGCGTTAACATGAAAAGAGAAAGTGAAGGGATAAAGATGGCTTGAATACCACTTTTAACGCCCCCCATTGATAATGGAAACATGATATGGCGAATGGTTTGCCACTTCGTCGCTCCCAAGTCACGTGACGCTTCTTGATAACTCGGACTAATATCAGATAAAGCATTATATATCGGTAAAATCATAAATGGCAATTCGATATATGCTGCTACTAATACAAAGCTTAAATTAGTGAATAACAGTTGTTTCGGTGCAAATCCCACAAACCCTAAAAATTGATTCACTAAACCTGATTGACTAAAAATCCCGATAAACGCATAAGCTTTTAAAAGAATGTTTATCCATGTCGGTAAAATTAATAATAAGAGCCATAACGATTGATACTTTGCTCGAGTTAAAAAATAAGCGGTTGGATACGCAATGATAAGCGTCACAAAAGTAATTAATGCCGCAAACACAATCGAATTTAATGTCATTCGTAAATAGGTCCACGAATTAAAGTAAGTGACGTAATTTTGAAACGTAAATTCTCCATCTAAATTAAATAACGATTGATAAAAAACTAAAACAATCGGAATAATGACGAACAGTAATAACCATAGGACGTAAGGGACGCCCCCCCACATCTTAAAAGTCTTCTTCACGTGTGTCATCCTCCTTACTGTATCGTTCGAGACGATGATAGAATTCTTCCTCGCTTTCATTAAAGCGCATAACGTGAATTGCTGGTGGTGTAATTGAAATACCCACTTGCGTTCCAACGGTGGCTTGTTTCGTTGAATGAATCATCCATGAATTACCACTTTGGTCGGTACAATTAATTTCATAATGCACACCTCGGAATAATTGGGAATGTACCTCTACAACAAATTGAGCTTCATCAATCGGTACAATTTCGATATCTTCTGGTCGAATCACCACTTCAATCGCTTCATTTTTAGGAATTCCGGCATCCACACAGTTCAGTTCTTCTCCACAAAATTTGACTAAATAATCATCAATCATCGTACCGTCAAAAATATTCGTTTCACCCACAAAATCTGCAACGAAATGATTAATCGGTTCATCATAAATATCCAACGGCGTTCCTTTTTGGACAATTCGGCCATCTGACATAACAAAGACATAATCACTCATCGCTAAGGCTTCTTCTTGATCATGTGTCACAAATACAAAGGTGATACCTAAACGTTGTTGTAAAGCTCGCAATTCATATTGCATCTCTGTTCGCAATTTTAAATCTAAAGCAGACAACGGTTCATCTAATAACAATACATCCGGTTCATTAATAATAGCGCGCGCAATCGCTACCCGTTGTCGTTGTCCTCCCGACATTTCGTGAATTTGACGTTTTTCATACCCTTCCAAACGAACCATTTTTAAGGCTTCACGTACACGTCTTGTTTTTTCATCTTTAGGAACTTTTTTCAAATTTAATCCAAATGCGACATTATCTTCCACGTTCATATGTGGAAACAATGCATAATCTTGGAAGACCGTGTTCACCCGACGTTGGTTCGGCGGTAAATCCGTTACCTTCTCGTCATTTAAAATAATATCTCCTGTGTCAGCGGATAAAAATCCTGCTATTAAGCGCAAAATAGTTGTTTTGCCACAACCAGAAGGACCTAGTAGCGTGTAAAATTTACCCTTTTCAATTGAAAATGAAATATCCTTTAACACCTTATTTCCATCAAATGATTTTGCTACTTGATGAAATTCAATCATATTTTGCGTCACTGACACCACTCCTTCACCTTTTTTATTTTGAATTGACTATAAACAAATCACTTTATTTTATCATTGAAAACTGCTCTGTCAACTGTATTGTATTTACTCATTCGTCGCCAAAGGATCTTCTCCAATGATTCGTACTTCTGTTTCTAAATCCACTTGATTAATTCGTTTGATCTCCCCTTGAACAAAACGAATCAGTTGAATATAATCACTTGCCGTTCCGTGATCGACATTTACCATAAAGCCGGCATGTTTAGTAGAAACTTCTACTCCACCAATTCGATGGCCTTGTAATCCAGCCTCTTGAATCAATTGTCCTGTAAAATGACCAACCGGACGTTTGAATACACTTCCGCAACTTGGGTATTCCAATGGTTGTTTGCTTTCTCGTGCGACTGTTAATTCATCCATTTTAGCGATAATATCGGCTTGATTACCTGGTTGAAGTTGGAAAGTTGCTCGAATAATCAAATCATCGGTTGCTTGAAACGCACTATGACGATAACTAAAGTCAAAGTCTGGCGCATTAATTGTTTCGATTTCACCTGTTGGATGAATGACATCTACACTCACTAATACGTCACTCACTTCACCGCCATATGCTCCCGCATTCATATAAACTGCTCCACCGACTGATCCCGGTATACCACAAGCAAATTCTAACCCTGTTAAAGAGGCGTCACGTGCTTTTTCACTTGCATCAATTAATTTTACTCCTGCATCAACCGTCAACCGTGAATCTTCAATCGTTATTTCGGTCATTTGGTTCAGCATCACTACTGCCCCACGAATCCCTCCATCTTTAATAATGACATTGGAGGCATTCCCTAAAATAGTTACTGGAATATCTTTTTGATTGAGCCACGTTAAAATATTTTGGGCTTCCTTTCGATTAGATGGGAAAATTAAAATATCTGCCGGGCCACCCGTTTTAGTATACGTGTAACGACTTAATGATTCATCAAAATACATCGTTACGTTTGGAAAAGCTTGTTGAATCTTTTCTTTCACGATTGTTTATCCTCCTATTGATTGATTACATTGTGTGTTTAAAGGTCAAGTAACCTTCCGTCGACAATGCTGAGGTGATTCGATTAGAAATTTGATAAGTTTCTAACATATTTTCTTTCGATATGGGCCATTGTGTTGGCGTATCTAAATGTTCAATGAATGTTTGAATCGCTAATTCAATGCCATAACGATGGGGCATACTTTCCCATGGATCTTTATCTACGACAATTACTTCACTACCTTGCCGAATCGTCAGTGTTTGCCAATTATTAAGGGTATGCATTCCACCTAAACTTTCCACAACCGCTTCGTGGTATTGTGTTCCGGACTGTTCGTTTAATCTTAAAAGAGCGGACATCGATTGAGATTCTAAGTACACCGTCAACTCTTCTAAATACATGCCATTCTTACGAATGCGGAATGACCCTTTTTCAATCGGTTCGTTAATAATATAAAAAGCTGTATGTAACATTTCACTAAAGTCTCCCCACACCGCTTCTTCAACTAAACGACGCGAATTAATAAAACGTTGTGTTAAGGATAAATGTTTCTTTTCAGGGATATCTCTTAAAACATTCATCATTTCGGAATAACGATTCACATAGCTCGGCATAACAAAACCATTAAACCGTTCCGCTGCATTCAAATCACGCTCTAGTTGAATCATATCTTGTTCCAACGGCGGAATAGTAAACACCGGAATACCTTGTTTAATCAAAGTGAATTTTATTCGTCGATAATCTGCTGTTTGGCGTGCGATGATCGCTCCATCTAACTCATGAGCAAATAAATCATCGACGGTCTCACATACCACATGTTCTGCTACCGCTTGAATCATTTGATTTAAAAACATTGGACTTTCTTCATGAAGGTACCACTGAACTGGGGTTTCAATTCGTTGTAAAATCGGCAAATATAAGTAATGTAACGTGTCACTGTATCCAATCAATGCAATGCGTTTCATTTTTACCCCTCCTATATTTCTTTTCCCTTTTTTTATTTTCATGATAAACTACATATAGTTAGTTTTTGAAACTCTTAATTTAGATCAACTCAAATTCCATTAATCTTTGAAAGGAGTTCGTATGCAACCATACCATCCACAAAATTTAAAGAAACGACGCCAAGCATTATTAACTACTATCGGCCATTTACTTGTTGTTTATAGCACATTCATTCGTTTACATCCTACTAGCTTATGGCAGTTTATATTGTGCTATTCATTAGCTGTAATTGCGTTTATTTTTACTTTTATCGTCCCAGATCGTTTCATTAAAACTTTACTTTTTATTTTGAATTTCTGTGTTTTACTTGTCACGATTCTAGGTACGTATTACTTTCTTATATAGCTCATTAAGACACCATCAACAAATCGGTCATTTATTCGACTGATTTTTTTTAATTGTCCTTCGATTTCAAATCCCATTTTTAAATAGAGATGTTTTGCTGCTTCGTTAATTGATAAAACGCGTAACTCTAGGCGTTCTAACGCGCTATACGTTTCAAACCAGTATATCGCTTCCTCAAGCAACGCTTGACCAATGCCTTGTCCCCAATATTCAGCTGAAACAGCTAATCCTAATTCGCCAATATGTGCTATACGGCTCTCGTTTATATGACCAATAACCACTTGTCCAACAATCTCGTCGGTCTCTTCTAAACAAGCTAGTAGCCACAATTGATATCGTGAATCACTTGAATCAGTAATCACTTGTGATAAAAATGCTGGGGAATAAGGTAATCCTTCTGATCCATATGATAAATTGTCACTTTCTTCTCCTATTTGACGACTAAATTGCAGGAGGCGACTAGCGTCATTAGGTCCTGCTTCTCTAAAAACTATGGCTTGCGATTCAGTCATCATTCATCTCCTCAGTTTTAACAGCTTGTTGCCACTGATTCATCAATGCAATTGCTGTCGGACCCTCACCCATTACTTGAATAAGACGTTCTTCATTTGTACTGCCTACACGTTCGATTCGAATGGTTAAGTAATCACTGGGCAAATAATCGGCAATATTTTGTGGCCATTCAACTACTGTTACTCCACCACCATAAAAATAATCGTCTAAACCTAAAACATCTGCTTCATCTTCACTCACACGATACATATCCATATGATATAACGGTAGTCGACCTGACTGATATTCACGAATCAAGGTATATGTGGGACTTTTTAGCAAGTCAGTTATGCCTAATCCTTTGGCTAGACCCTTTGTCCATACTGTTTTACCGACCCCTAAATCGCCAACGAGTACAATCACTGTGTTTGGTTCAATAATCTGCCCTAATTGTTCTCCAAAATATTCAGTTTGTTCATGATGTGTACTATTCATTTGCATGGGATTGATCCTCCCTTTCTCATTTACGTAATCAGTTCTATTTTAACACAAATTTCCTATAACATATGATTCAATTCATAATTCTATAAGGGCATGATGATTTCAATTGAAACGCCTAAATATTCATGCATTTAACACGTTTTAAATTGAAGTATTCGCACACAAAAAAACTGCCTCATCGGAGACAGTCTTTTATATGCTAATTAGTCTGATAGGATTAATATCTTTCTTTAATCCATCAATGCTTGGTTAGCTGTAATAATAGTTACTTTATATACATCTTCTTCTGTACTACCACGAGATAAGTCAGAAATCGGACGGTTCAATCCTTGCAAGATTGGTCCAATCGCTTCATATCCACCTAAACGTTGTGCAATTTTATAGCCGATATTTCCTGATTGGATTTCTGGGAAGACAAATACTTTTGCTTGACCAGCTACTTTTGAATCAGGTGCTTTTAATTCTGCTACGGCTGGAACATAAGCCGCATCAAATTGAAGATCGCCATCAAAATCATATTGTGGTGCAATTTGTTGAGCAATTTTTGTTGCTTCTGCTACTTTTGTAACATCTGGTGATTTCGCTGATCCTTTTGTTGAGAAGGATAACAAGGCTACTTTTGTATCAATACCAAATAACTCAGCAGTTTTTGCTGTTTCTGCTGCAATTTCACCCAATTCTTGTGCTGTTGGGTTAATGTTAATTGCGCAGTCTCCCATTAAGTAACGTTCTGTCCCTTTTAACAATAAGAACACTCCACTTGTACGGCTTACACCAGGACGTGTTTTAATAATTTGTAACGCTGGGCGAACAGTGTCACCTGTTGAATGAATAGCACCTGAAACTAATCCGTCTGCTTCGTTCATATAAACAAGCATTGTTCCAAAGTATGTTTCATCACGTAATAATTCTTCAGCTTGTTCTTTCGTTGCTTTACCGTTACGGCGTTCAACGAATTTCTCTACCATTTCATCATATTTATCGTAATCATATGGATCAACGATTGTTAATCCTGAGATATTTAAGCTTTGCTTTTCTGCAAATGCTTCGATTGCTTCACGATTCCCTAACATTACAGGTTGGCAGATGTCATCAGCTTTTAAGCGAGTTGCTGCACGTAAAACGCGGCTGTCTAAACTCTCTGGAAAAACAATGCGCACACCTTTCCCAACTACTTTATCCGTTAATTCTTTCATTAAAGCCATATTCTCTCTCCTTTATCATTGTTATATACATTTTACAAACATTCTTACCTTTAGTACAGTAAAAATGTTATTTTTCATTATTTTCTTAATGTTTTCATTGTACGAATCACACAGATTCGCGTCCTGTAACAAATCTATATGAAAAGGCTTTACTATTTCCTCATTTCACACTCATTTTATAACCAATTTGTATAATCATCATCTGCCATGGCTTCAACTTGGCCTAACAAATAACTATTTCCAACTTGACTAAAGAAGTCGTGGTTACTTGATCCTGTAGAAATACCATTCATCACAATCGGATCTACATCATCCGCTGTATCTGGGAATAACGGATCAAACCCTAAATTTTGTAAAGCTTTATTTGCATTATAACGAATAAAAGTTTTTACTTTTTCGGTCAATCCAATTGGATCATAAACTTCTTGCGTGAATTTTACTTCATTTTGATAAAATTCATACAATGTTTGAAAGACCCAATTTTTTAGTTTTTCTTGTTCTTTCTCATCGAGTTGATTAAATTCGATTTGGAATTTGTAGCCAATATATGTTCCATGAACGGATTCATCACGAACAATTAATTTAATAATTTCAGCGACGTTAGGAATTTTATTATTACCTAGATAATAAAGTGGCGCAAAGAACCCCGAATAAAATAAGAAAGACTCTAAAATGACACTAGCTGCCTTTGCTTCTAGATCGGTTCCATTTTTATAAATATCATTAATTCGTAGAGCTTTGAATTGAATGACTTCGTTAGAATTTGCCCATTTAAATATGTCATCAATTTCCGTTTTAGTATTTAAGGTACTAAAAATAGAAGAGTAACTTTTCGCATGAACGGATTCCATAAATTGAATATTATTTAACACGGCTTCTTCATGTTGTGTACGAACCGATTGACGTAGTCGCTCAATTGCATCTTCTGATTGGAGCGTGTCGAGCAGTGTTAACCCGCCAAAGACTTTACCAAACATATCTTTTTCTTCTTTTGAAAAAGTTCGCCAGTCATCTAAGTCGTTTGATAGTGGAATACGTGTGTCTAGCCAAAATTGTTCAGTTAGCTTTTCCCACGTTAACTTGTCGATCATATCTTCCATTTGATTCCAGTTGATCGCAATATATGGTTGCTGTGATTGTTTTTGATTCATCGTCTACCTCCTTTTAAATTAGATGGAACAACTTGCACAAGCGTTTGATCCAATTTCTTCTTCATCATCTGTAAATGTTCGAACGTAATAAATGGATTTAATCCCTTTATTCCAAGCGTAATGGCGTAAAATGTTCAAGTCACGTGTCGTCATTTTACTTGTTCGTCCATCTTTCCATTCATATAGGCCTAACGGCAAATCGCTTCGCATAAATAAGGTTAAACTCATTCCTTGATCGATATGACGTTGTGCCGCTGCATAGACATCGATTACTTTTCGCATATCTAATTCATAAGCACTCGTGTAATAAGGTAACGTCTCATTCGATAAACGTGGTGCTGGATAATACGTCTTACCCGTTTTCTTTTCTTGACGCTCTTCAATTAAACGAGTGATTGGGTGCAAGCTCGCACTTGTTTCATTCACGTAACTAATTGAGCCAGTCGGTGCGACGGCTAATCGATATTGATGATATAGCCCATCTTGTTGAATCGCTTCTTTTAACACTGCCCAATCTTCTGGTTGTGGAATTTGAATGCCTCTTGATTCAAAAATATCAGCGACCTGTTCATGTTTAAAAGTAACTGTTTCGTTTATGTATGAATCAAAATACTCTCCTGTCGCATAAGTCGATTGCTCAAATCCATCAAACGTTTTGTTACGTTCTTTAGCCAATTGGTGACTGGCTTTCAACGTATAATAATTTAATAATCGGAAATATAAATCAGTAAATTCAATTGATTCTGGAGAGCCATAATGCATTTTATTTAAAGCTAAAAAGGTGTGTAACCCCATTGCTCCTAGCCCAATCGTATGAGCCTTAGCATTCCCATTGCGAACAGTCGGAACTGCTTCAATGTTAGAGTGGTCTGTCACGTAAGTTAAAGCTCTAACTGCCGCATCAATTGATTGTTCTAAATTCGGTGAATCCATCATATTAACAATATTTGTTGAGCCTAAGTTACAACTAATGTCCGTCCCCATCACTTCATACGATTGATCATCATTAATAATCGATGGTTCTTGTACTTGTAAAATTTCACTACATAAATTACTCATCGTAATCGTTCCATTAATTGGATTCGAGCGATTCGCCGTATCAATATTAATAACATAAGGATAGCCTGATTCTTGTTGCAATTTAGAAATTTCGTTTTCTAAATCACGTGCACGAATTTTTGATTTGCGAATATTTTTATTATTCACGAGATTATCATATTCTTTTGTGATATCAATATATGCAAATGGCTTCCCATAAATACGTTCTACATCATACGGACTAAATAAGTACATCACATCATCACGTTTAGTTAATTCATAAAATTTATCTGGAACGACTAAGCCGAGTGACAATGTTTTAACCCGAATTTTTTCATCCGCATTTTCTTTTTTGGTTGATAAGAACGAAACAATATCCGGATGGAATACATTTAAATAAACCGCTCCAGCTCCATTTCTTTGCCCTAGCTGATTGGAGTAGCTAAAACTATCCTCTAGTAACTTCATAATAGGTACAACTCCACTTGAGGCATTTTCAATTTTTTTAATGGGGTCACCTGCTGCTCGTATATTCGACAAGTTAACTCCCACTCCACCACCAATCCGAGATAATTGAAGCGCTGAATTAATGGCACGACCAATGGAATTCATATCATCCGTTACTTGGATTAAGAAACATGAGACTAATTCACCACGACGTTTACGTCCGGCATTTAAGAACGTTGGTGTCGCTGGTTGATAGCGTTGATTAATCATTTCATCCGCTAACGTAATCGCTAATTGTTCATTGCCATCCGCTAAAAAGAGCGCATTAAAAACAATTCGGTCTTCGTAACGTTCTAAATAGCGTTCTCCATCATTTGTCCGCATAGCATATTGTCGATAAAATTTAAAAGCAGACATAAATGAACGAAAACGAAACTTCTTATTATATGTTTGTTGCATTAAATCTTTAATAAACTCTCTAGAATATTTAGATAAAAAAACCGTTTCTAAATAATCATGTTCCACTAAATAATCCAATTTTTCATCTAAAGTATAGAAAAATACAGTGTTTGGATTAACATGTTCTAAGAAAAAAGCCCGAACCGCTTCTGCATCTTTTTCTAATGGAATTTTATTATTGACTGGACGATTCAATTCATTATTTAAAGCAAAGTATGTTACTTCACTCGTTTGTACAACTGGTTTTGGTTTATCCAATTTCATTCACCTTCTCTTTCACAATTTCTACATCTTTTTCGTTTCCTTGGAACTCAAAGCAATGTAATAACGGCACATGATAATCCCGCGCTAAATCCTTAGCCGTAAAACAATAAAGATCATTAAAGTTTAAATTACCACTTCCACATACGCCCTTTAAATAGGCTTGATTATTTCCTGTTTCTATAAAATCATTTAAAATGTCAGTGGCTTCGACGTCATAAGTGGGTGCGACGATAATATATGGCTGATGAACTTCTAAATCAAACGCATTGGCTAATGTAATTTCCAGCGTTTCGTACGGTAATTTTTGTACGAATTTTCGTGTTTGTCCGGTTAACGACATATAAACGACTAGCATGCTATCCCTCCTAATAACTGTAAAAAACACAAAATATAGTGGTTTTTACATAAATAAACCACTATATTTTGTTTTTCTTATTTATCATACTACAAAACACATCATAACTAAAGAAAGTAGGCACAAAAAAACGAATAAGTAAAAGAGACTAGACGTTCTATACTTATTCGTTCGACTTTTTAAAATTTATGACGTTTCAATAACAACGCATTCACAATTAATGATACACTGGATAGACTCATCGCTAAGCCAGCCAACATCGGATTAAGTAATGGCCCACCAATGATATATAAACCGCCCATTGCAATTGGAATGAGTAATGTATTATAGGCGAATGCCCAAAATAAATTTTGTTTAATTTTATTCAAGGTTGCTCGACTTAAATGAATCACTCGAGGAACATCAAGTACATCACTATGCATTAAAACGATATCCGCTGAATCAATTGCAATATCCGTTCCATTGCCAATTGCTAAACCAACATCACTCGTTGCCAGAGCGGGAGCATCGTTAATGCCATCTCCTACCATCGCTACTCGCTTACCCATCTTTTGTAATTTTTCGATTTCTTCTGCTTTATTTTGTGGCAATACACCACTAATGACCTGAGTGATTCCCACTGTTTGTGCAATGGCTTGGGCCGTACGAGGCTGATCACCTGTTAGCATAATCACATCGATTCCTTGCTCACGTAACTGCTTCACCGCTGTAACGCTTGATTCTTTCACTGCGTCCGCCACTGCTATTATTCCGATTAGTTCTGACGTTGTTGCTACATAAACAGCCGTTTTCCCCTCCGATTGATATGTTTCAGCCATTTCTTTTACAGAATGGACGGATACTTGATGTGCAGTTAATAATCGTTCATTCCCTACTAAATAAGTTGTGCCTTCACTCTTTCCTTTTATTCCTTGTCCTACAATTACTTCGAATTGATCAACCGGATAAAAGGACAGAATAGCTGATTGGGCACTTGAAACAATAGCTTGTGCCAAAGGATGTTCACTTTTTTGTTCTAGAGAGGCTACTTGCTTTAACAACTTATCCGTTGTCCATTCATCATGTATTACATGAATATTGGTTACTACGGGTTGTCCAATGGTTAACGTCCCTGTTTTGTCAAACACTACCGTATCAATAGTCTGAGCGGCTTCCAATGCTTCACTCGACTTAATTAGCATACCCGCTTCTGCCGCCATCCCAGTTCCTACCATGACAGCAGTTGGTGTTGCTAAACCTAAGGCACAAGGACACGCAATGATCAAGACTGACACGAAAATTCGTAACGTCATTTCCCAATCAAAACCACCAAAAATATGCCAACCTAGCGCACTTCCTATCGCTAATATCATGACTGCTGGTACAAAGTAGGATGAAATTTTATCGGCTAATTGTGCGATTGGTGCTTTATCACCTTGAGCATCTTCAACGAGTTGGATCATTTGATGCAAGACACTATCTCGATCAAGTGCTGTCGTTTCAATTTCAATAAATCCATTTAAGTTCAATGTACCGTTGAGCACTTTTGACTCTTCTTCTTTTTTCACAGGAAAACTTTCTCCTGTCATTAGCGATTCATCCACAGAAGTTGTCCCCCGAATGATTTGACCATCCACTGGAATTTGTTCTCCTGGTTTCACTACAATAATATCGCCCAGCTCAACTTCTTCAATTAAAACGCGTTCTACTTCACCATTAGGCAATAAACGATTCGCTTCATCAGGCGTTAAATTTATTAAGCGTTGGATAGCGTTTGTTGTTCTGTTTTTTGCCATTAATTCCATAAATTTTCCGAGTTTCACAAATGTAATAATTGCTGCAACTGATTCAAAATATAAATGGTGAACATAACTCTCGTCGCCTAAGCCTATTTTAGCAATCGAAAACAGACCATATCCAAATGCAGCTAATGTACCCAATGCAATTAACGTATCCATATTAGGATGCCCTTTTAATAGAAGTGGAAGACCGCGTTGATAAAACAAACGACCGAGCCACATGACAGGAAGCGTCAAAATCAATTGAACTACCGCAAATATCAAAGGGTGCCTCATTGGGGAGATGATACTTGGTAAAGGTAAGCCCACCATCGGCCCCATTGCAATTGCTATTAAAAGGAATGTCAGACTGCCCATTATGATGAGTACATTTTTTTGCTGTTTTAATTGACGTTCCTTTTGTTGTTGATCCATTTTCTGCTGTTCAATCACACTTAAAATGGGAGTCGCTGTATAACCGGCATGAGATACTGCATCCGATATGGCCTCATTGCTAATATCGGATGTATCTGAAACTAAAGTGAGCCGCTCGGTAGTCAAGTTTACTGCTGCTCGCTCCACACCCGGTAAAGTTTGAACCACCGATTGGACATGATTCGCACAGTGCGCACAAGTCATTCCTTCAATTTTAAATTGACGCTTCGTCATCTTTATTCGCTCCTCTTTCATTTATAACTCTATTGCATAGGTTTTGCTTGATATCCTGCATTCGAAACAGCATCTTGAATTAATTGATCACTGACGATGCCTTCATCCGCTAACAACTCCAAACGACCCGGTTCTAACTCTACATGTACTTGAGAAACACCTGTAATCGATGCCACTGCTTGTTCTACACGCACTACACAATGTTTACAATTCATCCCTGCTATTTGATATTGTCTTTGTTTCATTTAAAATCTCTCCTATCCATTTAAATTTCATTTGAGTGACATATACATTGACCTTTCGGACAATTACATTCAATCGTTTGAGGGGCATTTATTTTTCTTTCATCTAATACTTGTTGTAATAATTCAATATGATGTTTGGACAAAGCAGCTTTCTTTAAGAGAAACGTCATCCAATCAATGTGTTTACGTTCACAACTTCGCTCTAATAAAGTTTCAAACGCATGTTCAATTGCCACTTGTTCACTTAGACAACTGGCATAACAAAATGCACGTCCTTGTCGCTTATAATGAATCAATCCTTTTCCTTTTAAGCGAAACAATATCGTCTTTAGCGTACTTAAAGTCCAATCATTGCTCGTTTGCAAAGCCTGATGAATCTGTTGGGCTGTTTGATTGGGTTGACTCCATAATACGCGCATCACTTGCCACTCTGCATCGGTTAATTCATACATAAAACGCCTCCCTTCTGGTGTTTTTAAGTTAGGTCATTACGTTTACAGTTGTAATCGTTAGTATCATTATACACCAATCTTTTTTCTGTTCCAATCTTTCGCTTTACCTTTTATTAATTCCTTCCTCATAATTCACTTAAAGGGTTGTATTGAGAAGCAATTTATTGTTAGAATGAAACATAACTAATACTAATTTGTAATAATTATTAATATTAAAAGAAAGAAGGTACATCATGTCGTCGCGATCTCTACATGAAAAATTACGGACAAACACGTCGCTCAGTATTTTATTCATCTTTTTTGCAGTTATTTTACTCGGTATGTTGTGGAGTGGTTATCAAACTCACCAAACCATTGAAGCGAGTAAAACATCTCTTCCTACTTTAAAAACGCGCGTTAGACATTTATATGATCAGACACATCCTGATTTTTTAGCTGATACCAGTTCAATGGAACAAATTGAAGCACTTGAAAAAGATATTTCAAAAGAAAATAAACGGTTAAATCGAGCTTGGACGTTTGGCTATGCTCCTTTAAAACAAGAAAAACAAACAGTTGAAAAACAATGGGCTCAGCTGACTCAAACGGCTGAACAAGCGAAACAAAAACAAACCGTCCTTGATGATATGAACAAAATTTTTGAACAAGTTACACATCCTGTACAAGAACTTCAAGCCGATCAATTAATTATTAATGATTTATCAGACGAAACAGATATTACCGCTTATGAAAAACACTTAAAGAACTTACCTAAGGATTCGTTTAAGATAATTGCCCAACAAGCCTTTGATCAAGCAAAAGAACAAGCTGATTCGTTATTTTCATTGAAAGCCGAGTTAAATCAATATGTACCAAAAGACAAAATAACCAATGACCCTTCAGCTGAACAATTAGCCCAAATTAGCGATACATTCGATCAAATTAAAAGTGAAAAAATTCGTCAAGTTTATCAACCCAAAATGGCGATTGTTTTTGACAAATTGTTTGAATTAGATAAAGACGCTTTATCCAATAATGATTCAAGTGATAAAGTAGCTGCTTTAACATTTGATGATGGACCCAATGATACGAGTACGATTCGTATTCTAGATACTTTGAAAAAATATAAAATTAAAGGAACCTTCTTCATGGTTGGCCGAATGATTGCCAACTATCCTGACGTGGCTAAGCGTGTTGCTGAAGAAGGACATCTTATCGCTAATCATACCTACTATCATCCAGACTTAACCACACTTTCTCCTGATGCCATTAGAAAAGAGGTTAACGACACAGATGATTTAATCGAAAAAATAAGTGGTAAACGAACAACCATTCTTCGACCACCTTATGGCGCGTTTGACAGTAAAGTAACTGCTGCTATCCCACATAAAATGGCTCTTTGGAACGTCGATACAGAAGATTGGAAATCACATAACCCTGCTGCTATCTTAGAACAAGTTAAAATTCAGACGGCTCACCAAAATCATCCCGTCATTTTAATGCATGATGTGCACGCTGAGAGTGCAGATAGCTTAGAATCTGTTATTCAATACTTGATTCAACAAGGCTATCGTTTTACCACTGCAGATAAATTATTGAAATACTTATAACAAAAAGAGCTTCTCCTCTGAACGTTTCTCTGTCTAATTGATAGAGAAACATTCACTCATTGGAAAAGCTCTTTTTATTATTTATGGATATTTATAATATTTAGTTCCCTTGTTTTGGAACACGTTCAAGTAAATCTAATAAGGTCCATACAAAGTCATGACCTGATATGCGTCCTAATCCGCCCATAGAACAATCCGTTTCATTGTACTGTTCATTTTTATCACGACGCATGTTATAACCTGCAATAGCAATTGGAACTGGATCTCCACTATGTTCACCTATTGAACATGGTGTTGAATGATCAGCCACTAAGGCAATATATGTCATTTCATCAATATGATTTAACAAATGACCAACCATTTGATCAAAGCGTTCAATGGCTTCTGCTTTTTTTAGCGGTTTTTTATCATGTCCTTGAATATCTGGCACTTTCAAGTGAACATAGACGATATCATTCTCTTCAAGTGCTTTTAATGCCATATCCGCTTTTAAAATAATATCTGTATCCATATTCCCTGTAAAGCGTTCGTTTGAAATAGGCGTCATTCCTGATAACTTCGCCATTCCTAAAACAGTTGACTCACCCGCTACAACAGCTCCATTAAATTTCAATTCCTCTGTAATTTTTTTGAAATCAGTCATTTGACCTGCACCACGTGTAATAATAAAGTTTGCTGGTAGCTCACCGTTTTCTTCCCGTTCGATATTGACCGGATGTTCTTTAAATCTTTCGTAAGCAACCTCTAATACTTTATTCAATATGCGTGCCGTTTTTTCTGCTTCTGGTGTATCATCTGTTGGTTGTGCTAATTTAAATGGATGGCCATCATTTGGCGCTTTTGGATCTGTATCACTTACATTTGCACTTAAGCCTTCTCCACGTAAAACGAGAACCGCCCGATGCTCAGTCGCTTCCTTAAACATCACAGTAACGTCTTCAATAACTGTCCCATTCAAAACTTGTGCTAATTCATTCGTTCCTTTACGAATACGTCCTGCCCGTCGATCTTTAACAATATTACCTTCAATTCGTGTCGCAAAATTACAACGAAAAGCAATATCACCGTATTGGATATCCATTTGTTCTCCCGCTGCTTCTATCGGTCCTCTTCCAGGATATAAATGATGATCATTACCGAACAATACTAAATGGCCCATATCTGTTCCCACTGGTATACCAGGTGAGATAGGATCCATCATTCCTGTTATACCTTCTTTAGCAATTCGATCTAAGTTAGGTGTATCTGCATATTCTAAAGGCGTTAAATGACCTAAGTCTTTAACAGGTAGGTCACCGATACCATCTGCAATTGCTACAATCACTTTTTTTTTCATATTATTTCTCCTCTATCTTTGCCTAAATTACATAATAATTGGTAGCCATAAGAAGTAGACTAATGATATTGCTAATGATCCAACCGCACAACTAATTAATCCGTATTTTAATTCATCCCATACAGTAAAATAACCTGTACCAAAATATAGTGTATTTACTTTTGAATGAGGTGGTAACGTTATTGTGTACGCAATACCAAATGAGCAAGCTAATGCTAACATCGCTGCATCCATTTGTAATGATTGTGCTAACGAGATAATCGCTGGAATTAAAATGGTTGTACGAACTGTTTTACTTGTAAAGATAAGATGACTGAATACTGTAATAACGATTAAAATAACAGCAACTAAGCTTTGATTTAAATGGTTCAAACCAATTGATTTTACTAAATGATCGATTAAATAACTTGCTCCACCAGAATCATTTAAGGCGTTACCTGCTGCATATGCCCCTGCAGAGAAAATCATTAAATCCCATTTAATATTAGCTTCTTTCCATTTTAAAATACCAATACCTGGTAAGAAACATAGTAACATCGCAATTACGGCCGTTTGTTCTGTACTAATTTCAAATCCCATAATAGCTTCATGGTAATCACCAGTTGCCCATAAAAATAGTGTAATAAAGAATATAAATGCTGCTTTCTTTTCACGAATTGAAAATTGTCCTAAGTCTTCTAATTGTTTTTTCAAAATATCTGAAATTCGTTTTGCTTGATCTCCTGTTGGTATTTCTTTTTTGAAGTTAAATAATTTCATACCAATTAGTAATGTCACGACTGCTGTAATAATAGCTTGTGGCATAGAACCTAATAACCAAGTCATATACCCCACATTTGCACCTGTTTGTTGATTAATAAATCCTAAAGCTAAAACTTGTGCAGAAGTTGCTGTTAAAACCATAGATGTCGCATAGGCATTCGTTTGAACCCCTTGTAACGTTACTAATTTACCAAAGTTGCTTGAGCCTGGTGTTGCTTTATACACTTCTAATAGCACTAAAACAATTGGTACTAATAAAGATGCACGTGCTGTTGTCGATGGAACAAAGAATGCTAACACGATATTAACAACAATTAAAATCGATAATGTGTGTGTAGGCGTTTTCCCAAAACGAGTTAATAAATTCAAAGCAATCCGCTTTCCTAAGTTCGTTTCACTCATTGCTGATGTTAATACAAATGCTGACACCATCAACCAAATAATATCGAAGCCTAGTGTACCAAAAGCAACCTCTTGATCTTCTACGGCACCGATTAATGGTAATAATAAAACGACAATAATAGATGTTAAATGAATCGGAATCGGTTTACCAATCCACATGATTAATGCAAAAACAAATACAGCTAAACTCTTTTGTGCTACCATTGTCAACCCCGCAGGATTTGGCATAAAAAATAACGCAAAAAAAGCAACAATCGCTAAGATGATGCTGAATATTTCCTTACGAGTAAAAACACTCGCTTTTCCCTCTTTTAAATTTGCTGTTTCCAAATTGTTCTCCCCCAATTTTGATTGTATTTGACATTACAGCTTGTCATAAGTAAAGTATATGAAGATTAAGTATTCCAATCAATTCATTTTTAGCGCCAAGTTATTCCATATTGGAATAGTAGACGAAAGGAAATTATATGGATATCGAAAAAATTGAATCATTTGTTTTACTTTGTGAACATAAGAATTTTAGTGAAGTGGCCATTATGAAATACACCACTCAATCTACCATTTCAAAACACATTAAAAGTATGGAAAAAGAACTAGGCAGTAAGCTATTTGAGCGAAGAAAAAAAACAGTCCAACTAACTGCTGAAGGAGAATTATTCCAACCTTATGCCATCAATATTTTGAAGCAATATAATGATAGCTTACATTCATTATCTGAATATAAAAATAAAGTGAAAAAGAAGCTAAGAATTGGTACAACTTTTTTATTTGGAAGTTGTGTTATCCCTAGTATCGTCAGCGAATACAAAAATCAACATCCAGATACTGACATTAAAATAACAATCAATTCCTCTAAAGAAATATTAAAAAAGCTTCATCATAAAGAAATTGATATTGCCTTTATTTCTAATTATATTAAATACGATTCACAACGTTATACTGGTCAACCTTACAAAAAAGATTCGCTCGTTTTAATTGCACCACCTCATCATCCTTTTTCTAAGAAAAGTAGCATCTCTTTAAATGAATGTACGGATGAAATCATGATTATAAAAAGCAAAGAATCATCGTTATTTAAGTATTTAGTTGATCAAATCCACGCACACGATTTATCCTTATCTTTCAAACACATTGTCGAAATTGATAATCAAAATAGTATCGTTCAGTATGTCACTCACGGTATGGGCATTTCAATCGTCTCTCAAATGCTATTAGACAATGAGAATATAGCAACAACCATTAAACCTATCGAAATCAATGATTTTGAATTATTTCGTGAAATGCATTATGTCTATCGACAAACCAATCATTCATCCTTAACACAATTTATCCATTATCTTAACGAAACAAAAGATTAACTTTTTTATCAAAAAACTCCTTACTCGTTAGAAGATTCTCTATCGAATAAGGAGTTTTATTTGCTATATCGTACGGTTAATTAAAAATCATCCACACTATCTCGCCCATGAAAGGCTTTTAATTTCTCTAAAACAAATAATACGAAGACTAATACTAAAATGGATATGGATAAAAATACCGTTTCCAATCCTCCACCATGTTCTAATAGTAGTTCCCTTAAAATAGCCGTAATACTAATCAAAATAAGGTAACGAACCGGAATATGATGTCCTTCTTTAACATACCTTACTAACATTAAAACAATTTCTAGCAAAATAAATAATGTGGCAATTTCTTCAATCAGCACTTCAACATGATCCATTGATGGTAATGGTACAACATGTAAAGTAATATCATAAATTGCTTCTGCCATTACAACAAGTACTACTAACACTAGAAAACCTAGCATGATGTCCATTATATAGCTAACCATTTTTTCGAATCGATTAATATTTTTGCGCATTATCATTCTCCTAATTATTATTAAATTTATTATAAGATAATCGATAGTCCATATGCAACTTATAATTGTTCGAAAGTAAGATTATTCATTTTAACTGGTACAACTTGTTTTAAAGTGTCTAAACTCATTTCTACTTGGTAACCTACTTTACCTGCGCTAAAAATAATTGTGTCATACAACTCAGCGGTTTCATCAATGACTGTTTCAAATATTTTTTTCATACCAATGGGTGAACATCCTCCATGAACATAACCTGTTAGTGGTTCTAGCTCTTTTGCTTTAATCATTGCGATACTCTTCTCACCTACTGCTGTTGCTGCCTTTTTCAAATCTAATTCCGCTGCTACAGGAATCATAAAAACGTAATGTTGCTTAGACTTTCCAATTGTTACTAATGTTTTAAACACATGATCTGGATTTTGATTCATTAGGCGTGCCATTGTGACACCATTCGTAATATCTGCTAAATCAGTCGTGGGACTTACTTGATAATGTTCGTATACTAAATGATGTTGATCTAAAATGCGCATGACATTCGTCTTATCATTATTTTTTTGTTTTTTCTTTCCCATAAGATTCTCCTAGCTATAAAAATTCGTTTACTATAAATTAATTTATCCATATCTTACCATAATATACTTATCGAACAAATTAAAACAAGGGCCTAATTGTTCAAAAAAAGCGACTGCACACTGATTTTAAACCATTGCTCTACACAAAAATCCCTCCTATTATTAGCCTGTTCCACTAATAATAAAGAGGGATTAATCATTTGTTTATCATTTTATCTTATCACCAAATAATAAACTTACGTTTTTATTCATTTTCTTTGCGCATAAAAGCAGGAACTGCTAATCCTAAACCTAAATACACTGCTATTGTAGCTGTTTCAAAAATCACTATTTCACCTGTTTGAGGTAATTTAGTGCCTTTATTTTGTTTATTTGCTTGGTTTGATGGCATATTTGCTTGATTATCTTTTGCTTGATTTTCTTCCGCTTTCTTCTTATCTTTTTCAGTTTGCGGCGCATTATTTAGACCATCTAATTTTGGTTTTTGATTTTCTTGATCCTTTTGACCTTGATTCTCTTGATCATTTGTTTCTAGTTTTGGTTGATCCTTTTGACCTTGATTCTCTTGGTCGTCTGTTTTTGGTTCTGGCTGATCCTTTTGACCTTGATTCTCTTGATCATTTGTTTCTAGTTTTGGCTGATCCTTTTGACCTTGACTCTCTTGATCATTTGTTTCTGGTTTTGGTTGATTCTTTTGATCTTGATTCTCTTGACCGTTTGTTTCTGGTTTTGGTTGATTCTTTTGATCTTGATTCTCTTGACC
>NZ_JAGN01000010.1 GCF_000526675.1 Atopobacter phocae ATCC BAA-285 | reverse complement strand
CTTTGACTCTGACGACTTTCGGATCGTTCATAGTCATCAGCCTGGATATATTCTGTTCGCTGATTTTCCATCAACTGGTTGAACACTGTTGTCAAAATGTTTTTAGACACATCATCTTTTACCGAATGTTCAATAATGCTTTGAACCTCTTCGCTATTCAGTGTAAAATGTACTTGGGTCATATAAAGTCCTCCTAGGTATGTTTTGTGGTAAAAACATTGTACCGTAAAAGGAGCTTTATATGACCTTTTATCTTTTACACAATTATATGGACTTTATCAAATTTTCGATTAAATATATAACAAATTATTTTATTCAGGGTGATTTTATCTACGACTATTGATACTACCATATGATTTTTAACCTGGATCGGGTTCACTGCTTTTAACTGTTGCGAAACATTTAGACGAGCACGAGCAACGGACACTTCGTTATTACGGAAAAGAGAAAAATACCGCAACGTATATCTTAACACGCATGAACTTACTTTTACATAGTGTTCGTCCAGAAAGGATGGCAATTAAAATGACGATACACTCGCGGAAGATTGGCCGGAAAATCCAGAACGTCCGAATGAATGTGTCCAATTTGATGCAGTCGTTTTGAACCCTCCTTATTCTGTAAAAGGGTGGAATCACTATGATTTAATAGCGAGTGATCCGCGATTTCAAATCGCTGGGACGTTACCTCCTTCAAGTAAGGAAGATTATGCGTTCTTGTTACATGGTTTATTCCTCTTAGAACAGTCTGAGATAATAGCAATTATTTTACCTCACGGGGTCTTATTCCGTGAAGGAGCAGAAGGCGAGATTTGCCAGCGTCTACTCAAAAAAATCATCTTGATACCGTCATTGGTTTGCCTTCTAATCTTTTCACGAATACAGGTATCCCTGTAATCGTAAAAATAGTTTGTTTTACGGATTTATAGGGACACCGCTATTCGATAAAAAAATCGAATAGGATGATTAATGTGTCCAGTGAATTGATTGACACTACAAAAATATTATATGGACCACAATTACACGATTGACCAAGCGATTCGCGATGGCAACATTTTAGATTTTCACGTCGATTATGTTAGTACCGGTAAATTCAAAATTCATACAAGTTTGCGCGAAGAGTTAGTCGACAACCGGAATACTTAATGGAAGTTAAGATGAAATATGATTATTAAATAATAGTTTGAATCTTTCAAAAAACATTTGACATCTTATGAATTGTTTAGTAAACTGATGAAGTTGAGAATAAAAGCAGGAGCTACCCGCTTCTCGCCTATGTTGACAAATGTCCATGGGCTAGTGAATCAAATTTCAAGTACCTAGTGTACTTACTGATTGATGTACAAACAGCGGGTTCTTATGGAACCCGTTTTTTTCTGCTTTTTCTCTAAAAAATATGGAGGTGAATTGTCATAGCAAAAGATATGATGGTTAACGATGGAATTCGTGCAAGAGAGCTTCGCTTGATAGACGCAGCTGGTGAACAGTTAGGAATCAAGTCAAAACAAGAAGCGCTTGAGATTGCTGAGAAAAGTAATCTGGATGTAGTATTAGTGTCGCCGAATGCCAAACCACCTGTTGCAAGAATCATGGATTATGGAAAATATCGCTATGAGCAGCAGAAAAAAGAACGTGAACAACGTCGAAACCAAAAAGTTATCAACGTCAAAGAGATTCGTTTGAGTCCAACAATTGACGCACATGACTTTGAGACAAAAGCTCGCCAAGGACGTCGCTTTATCGAAAAAGGTGATAAAGTAAAAGTATCACTTCGCTTTAGAGGTCGTGCGATTACTCATAAAGAAATTGGTCGAGAAGTACTTGAACGGATGGCAAAAGAATTGTCAGATGTGTCCCAAGTAGAATCACACGCAAAAATGGAAGGGCGCAGCATGTTCTTAGTGCTTGCACCTAAATCGGAATAGTCTAAGGAGGAACAGTCATGCCTAAACAAAAAACTCATAAAGGTTCAGCAAAACGTTTCAAACGTACAGGAAGCGGTAAATTAAAACGTGGACGTGCGTTCCGTAGCCATTTGGCTCATTCAAAATCTACTAAACAACGTCGTCAATTACGTAAATCAGGTTTAGTATCTTCAGGAGATATGAAACGTATTAGTCAACAATTAGCTACAATGAAATAATGACGAGATCAATCGAGTAAAAATAAACTCGCTTCAAGGAGGAATTATATAATATGGCACGTGTAAAAGGTGGTACAGTAACGCGTAAACGTCGTAAACGCGTCTTAAAATTAGCAAAAGGTTACTATGGAAGTAAACATTTACTATTCAAAACAGCTAAACAACAAGTTATGAAGAGCTTTATGTATGCTTACCGTGACCGTCGTCAAAAGAAACGTAACTTCCGTAAATTATGGATTGCGCGTATCAACGCAGCAGCTCGTATGAATGGTTTAAGCTACAGCAAAATGATGCACGGATTAAAATTAGCAGAAATCGAAATGAACCGTAAAATGTTGGCAGACTTAGCTGTTCATGATGCAGAAGCATTTGCAACATTAGCAGAACAAGCTAAATCAGCTTTAGCTAAATAAGCAATTATTCTATTTTTAAAACCTTATGACTTTGGTCATAAGGTTTTTTTTATTTAAACAAAAAAAGCTAGGATTATCCTAGCTTAATTCGTGAAATAATATTAATTTTTAGTTTCTCTTTTTGGCGGTATCATCGATAATCCAATGCGTTTTTTATTGACATCTAGTTCATCCACGTAAACAGTCACAATATCACCAACGGATACGACATTCGATGGGTGATTAATAAATTGTGAGCTGAGTCTTGAAATATGAACTAAACCATCTTGTTTAACACCAATATCAACAAAGGCTCCAAAGTCGACAACGTTTCTGACAGTTCCAAGTAACTGCATACCAACGGATAGGTCACTCATCTTTAATACATCTTCTCTTAAAATTGGTTTTGGTGCATCTTCCCGTGGATCACGTCCTGGTTTTTTAAATTGTTCTAAAATATCATTTAATTCATGTGGTCCTACTTGATGTTCCTGAGCGAATTTCTCGTGGTCGAAAGAAGTTAAGGCTTCTTGTAATTCAGGCGAACCTAGTAAATCAGTTGATAAATTCAATTCTTTTAGTACCAGTTGAGCGATTTTATAACTTTCCGGGTGAATAGCAGTGTTATCAAAGGCATCTTCACCGTTTGGTATTCTTAAGAATCCCGCAGCTTGTTCAAATGTCTTTGCACCTAAACGTTTGACTTTTTTTAATTGATTGCGCTGTGTAAAGTGTCCAATTTCATTTCGGAAATCAATGATGTTTCGAGCAATTGTTTTATTCAATCCTGAAACATGTTCGAGTAGAGTTGGACTAGCAGTATTTAAATCGACTCCAACGGTATTTACGGCTTTTAATACAACAAAGTCTAGTTCATCACTCAAAGCTTTTTGGTTAACGTCATGTTGATATTGGCCAACACCGACTGCTTTAGGATCAATTTTTATAAGTTCAGCTAAAGGATCTTGTAAACGACGTGCAATTGAAACAGCTGAGCGTTCTTCTACTTCATAATCCGGAAATTCTTCTCGTGCTAATGCGCTAGCTGAATAGACTGATGCGCCAGCTTCGTTAACAATTGTATATGTAATCGTTTGGCTCATTTCTTTAATTTGGTCAGAAACGAACTGTTCGGATTCACGACTGGCTGTACCGTTACCAATGGCTACACAAGTAACGTGGTAGTCCGTTAGTAGTTGTTTGAAAATCTCTTTTGCAGCTTCTCGTCTTTCTTTATTACTTGGTTTATGTGGATAAATCACTTCTTTTCTTAACACTTTTCCAGTGGTATCAATAATGGCTAACTTACATCCTGTTCTAAAGGCCGGATCCCATCCTAATATAATTTCACCGGTCAAAGGTGGTTGTAATAAAAGGTGTGTTAAGTTTTCGCCGAATAGATGAATGGCTCCTGCTTCAGCTCGTTCCGTTAATTCTTTTCGAATTTCGCGTTCAATGGCTGGTCCAATAAAACGTTTATAGCTGTCTTGGTAAGCTGTTTTAATGGTCATTTGTGCTGCAGATTCTTTATTGGTAATTAAACGACCACTAAAGTAACGTTCTAGAGCTTCCATATCCACTTCAATGGAAACAGAAATAATTTTTTCTCGTTCTGCTCGATTGATGGCTAATGTTTGATGATCAGCGATGTTTGAAATCGGTTGAGTAAAATCATAGTACATTTCATAAGTGCTCATTTCATCTTTCGCGTTTTTACGTAATTTTGTTTGAAGAATCCCTGTTCTAAAAGTGAATTGTCGAATCCATCTTCTGAATTTTGGTTCATCGCCAATATCTTCTGCCAAGATTTCATGAACACCTTCAATAACATCCTCAGTTGTTTCAAGATCTTGTTCAGGATTAATATATGTAGCAGCGATTTCTAACAAATTAAAGTCAGTTGGTTGAGTCATAATTAATTCAGCTAGTGGTGTTAGACCTTTTTCGCGTGCAATCGTTGCTTTTGTTTGTTTCTTTTGTTTGTATGGACGATATAGATCTTCCAATTCTTGTAAGGTTTTAGCTGCTTGAATCTCTTTTTTTAATTCAGGGGTTAGTTTGTCTTGTTCTTGAATTAAGTTAAGGATACTTTTACGACGTTCTTCCAATTTAGTGAATGAATCGTAATCATCAGCAATACTTTTAATATCGACTTCATTTAAATTACCGGTTTGGTCTTTCCGATACCGGGCAATAAAAGGAACGGTGTTACCTTCTAAAATCATATCAATGGTAGCTTTTAAATGTTTAGCAGAAATGTTTTTATATTTATGTTGTAACTGATTCATTATTAAATCATGCATAAGTAATATCCTTTCTCTAACAAAAAATATCTATTTTAGTTAACAACATCAAAAATAAGTGTGTTAACAATCCTTTTTATCATAACCTTTTCAACTAGTTTTGGCAACAAATTCCTCAATTTCCAACGAGACATAACTCGCCAAAAGCGAACGATTATAAAAATAAAACACGTTAATGTTAATAAACTGTTGATTTTGTGTCAGGTTTTTGTATAATTATAACTATCATTAAATAAAAAAGGAGATATTATGATTTCAAATTTTTTCAAATTAAACGAGAATCAAACAACCGTTCATCGTGAGGTTATTGCGGGGTTGACTACTTTCTTCGCTATGTCGTACATTATATTCGTTAATCCTGCTATTTTAGGGACGACAGGGATGCCCACACAAGCTGTATTTTTAGCAACAATCATTTCCAGCGTAGTGAGTACGTTAATTATGGGAATTTATGCGAATATTCCTTACGCTTTGGCCCCAGGTATGGGATTAAATGCATTTTTCGCTTTCACTGTTTGTTTTTCATTAGGATTCAAATGGCAAGAAGCTCTTGCGATGGTATTCTTATGTGGTCTATTTAATATTTTTATAACAGTAACTAAAATTCGTAAAATGTTAATTGAAGGTATTCCATTAAGTATTCAACATGCGCTTGGTGGAGGGATTGGTGTATTCGTCGCATATATCGGATTAAAAAATGCGAATCTTCTTCATTTTCAAGCGGATGGTAGTTCGATTTTAGCCATTAATGGAAGTGCTTATGATCCAACACAAACCGTTGAAGGTGTTCAAGCGGTTAGCATGGGTGGCGGTATTATTCCAAGCATCGCTATGTTTAACTCAACAGGTGTTATATTGGCTCTAATTGGTTTATTAGTAACAATTATATTAGTTCTGAAAAAAGTAACAGGTGGCATTTTAATTGGAATTATCATTACAACGTTAGCGGGTATTCCTCTAGGTGTAGTGGACGTTTCAGCGGTTAATTGGTCGGCTAATTCATTGGGCAGTGCTTTTAGTGAATTAGGGACTACATTTATGGCAGCGTTTGGTTCAGAAGGTTTTGGTCATTTATTCAGTGATATCAACCGTATTCCTTTAGTTTTATTGACCATCTTTGCTTTTAGTTTGACTGATACGTTTGATACGATTGGAACATTCATTGGGACAGGTCGTCGCACAGGGATTTTTACTGAAGAAGATGAGGAAGCTGTTCATGATGCAACTGGTTTATCAACAAAAATGGAACGCGGACTTTTCGCAGATGCGATTGGTACGACGTTAGGCGCATTAATTGGATCAAGTAACATTACTACATTTGTTGAATCATCTGCCGGTATTGCTGCTGGAGGACGTACAGGGTTAACTAGTGTGGTAACTGCGGGTGCGTTTATAGTGAGTGCTATTTTTGCTCCAGTCATTGGTATTGTTCCTGCTGAAGCAACTGCTCCAGCTTTAGTAGTTGTTGGAATTATGATGATGAGTTCGTTTAAAGATATTGATTGGTATGATTTTGAAGAAGCGGTTCCTGCCTTCTTTGCTTCAATCTTTATGGGATTGTGTTACTCTATTTCATACGGTATAGCAGCAGGTTTCTTCTTCTACTGCTTAACTAAAGTCATTAATGGTAAGGCACGTGAAGTTCATCCAATCGTTTGGATTACAACGATTTTATTCTTAATCAACTTTATAGTATTGGCAATTATCTAATCAATCATGTACAATAAATATATAGGTACATAAGGGAGTAACTGGCAGATTGAATGCGATAGTGTCAACAACGTTAAGTAGTGAAAACTACTGGTGCTATCTTAATTAGTGAGACTTATGCATAAAGGCTATTTGCCGATATGTATAAGTCTTTTTAATTAATTAAGATGTCAGTGGAACTGTACGAAATAGGGGAGGTATATATGAAAGAAAAAGAAGTTATGCAAGAAGTAGCAAAAGAAGAAAGACTTGCGTATCACACGATGCCAGAAGATGATGTATTATCTAAATTAAATACATCAATGGAAGGTTTGAGTGAACGTGAAGTCGGAACACGTCGTGATATTCATGGTGAAAACGTACTAGAAGCCAAAAAACAAAAAACGACGTTACAGAAGTTTTTAAATCAGTTTAAAGACTTTATGATTATTATTTTGCTAATCGCAGCAGGTGTATCCGCTGTGTTAGGTGAAGTGACTGACGGAATTATTATTCTACTCGTTGTTTTATTAAATGCTTTATTGGGTGTCTTTCAAGAAAACAAAGCAGAAGAGGCAATTAATGCGCTGAAAAAAATGGCCTCACCCATGGCGAAGGTTAAACGTGATGGTCATACACTTGAAGTAAAAAGTGAGGAAATTGTGCCAGGCGATATCATTTTGCTAGAAGCGGGAGATATTGTACCAGCCGATGTTCGTTTGATTGAATCAAATTCTTTAAAAGTGGAAGAAGCGGCGTTAACTGGTGAATCGGTTCCGGTTGAAAAACACGTTGGAACGTTGGAAGATGGCAATGTTAGTATTGGCGATCGGACGAATATGTTATATTCTTCAACAAGTATTACATACGGACGTGCTGTCGGGGTAGTAACAGAAACCGGTATGAACACCGAAGTCGGTAAAATTGCGAACCTCTTAAATACGACGGAAGAAAAGAAAACGCCGTTGCAAGAAAATCAAGATGCATTAGGCCGTTGGTTAACGATTGCTATTATTATCATTGCTGCAATTATTTTTGTTATTGGATTTATTAAAGAGGGCGATTTACTACGTATGCTCTTGACTGCTATTTCAATTGCAGTAGCTGCTATTCCGGAAGGGTTACCTGCTATTACGACAATTATTTTAGCTTTAGGTACTCAAAAAATGGCAAAACGTCATGCGCTTGTTCGTAAGTTACCAGCAGTGGAAACACTTGGTGGAACAGAAGTAATTTGTTCAGATAAAACAGGTACATTAACATTAAACCAAATGACTGTTGAAAAAATTGTCTTTAATCAACAAGTTATTAATCAAGATCAAGTATCAGCTGATCAAGACTTACTATTTAAAATTATGAGTTTTGCTAATGATACGAAAATTAATCAAGCAGGTGAATTATTAGGTGATCCAACTGAAACTGCTTTAGTTCAATTTAGTTTAGATCATTCATTTGATTTGAATGAAGCATTATCTCAAGAACCACGAATGGAAGAATTACCATTTGATTCGACACGTAAGATGATGTCAACCATCCATCAAAGTGATTCAGGATATTTTATCGCTGTAAAAGGTGCGCCTGATATGTTGTTGGCACGTTGTCAATCGATTTTAATTAACGGAAAAGAACAACCACTAACTGCTGTAGATTCAACGCAATTAACCGAATTAAATCATCAATTAGCAACACAAGCTTTACGTGTATTAGCATTAGCGTATAAACGTGTGGATCAATTGCCAAGTGATTTAACATCAGAAACAATTGAAGAAGATTTAGTATTTGCAGGATTAGTTGGTATGATTGATCCGGAACGTGAAGAAGCAAAAGATGCGATTCGAGTGGCAAAAGATGCAGGTATTCGAACAGTAATGATTACTGGAGACCATAAGGATACAGCAACTGCTATTGCTCAACGTTTAGGAATTTTAGAGCCTCATCAAACATCTGGTGTGATGACAGGTGCTGAGCTCGATCATATGTCAGATGAACAGTTAGAGAAGCAAGTGCAAGACTACTCAGTGTATGCACGTGTATCACCTGAACATAAGGTAAGAATTGTAAAAGCATGGCAAGCCAATAATAAAGTGGTTGCGATGACAGGTGATGGTGTAAATGATGCACCAAGTTTAAAAACAGCAGATATTGGAATTGGTATGGGAATTACTGGGACAGAAGTTTCAAAAGGTGCTTCTGACATGGTATTGGCTGATGATAACTTCCAAACAATTGTTGTTGCAGTTGAAGAAGGTCGTAAAGTGTTCTCTAACATTCAAAAAGCGGTTCAATACTTACTATCAGCTAACTTGGGTGAAGTTTTAACCATGTTTATCGCTACAATGTTAGGTTGGCAAATATTGGAACCAATTCATATTTTATGGATTAACTTAGTAACTGATGTGTTCCCAGCAATCGCCCTAGGATTAGAAGATGCAGATGATGAAATTATGCAACAACCTCCACGTGGAAAATCATCTAATTTCTTATCCAATGGGGTGTTGTTATCGATTATCTATCAAGGGATATTAGAGGGTGGATTAACGCTATACATGTATTGGTATGTAACACATATCAAGGGTGCTTCTATCCCGACTGCTGAAACAATGGCGTTTGCGACATTAGGTTTAATCCAATTATTCCATGCATTTAACGTGAAATCAGTCTTCAAATCATTATTTACAACGAAACCATTTAGCAATAAAGGATTTAATTATGCTATTTTAGTATCAGGTTTCATGTTACTCTTTGTAATTGTTGTACCTGGTGTTCAAGATTTCTTCAACTCAACGCCATTATCACTAATCGAATGGCTAGAAGTTTGGTTAACGGCTTTTGCAATTGTTCCAATTGTTGAAATAATAAAATTAGGTTTACGTCTAGGTGGCGTAGATAAAAAAGTATTAAATATGAAAAATTTTGATTAATCATTTATTGATCTAAAAGATGCAGCAATTTTCTTTTGTTGTATCTTTTTTTATGACTTATGACGAGAAACTAAAGCTAAAAGTGATAATAAGATATTGAACTTATTTCACATAAAATGTAAGATAAAACGGATGAGTAAAATAAGTCAAGATGAATAAAGGAGATATAATTATGAATGGATTATCATCAGAAGAATTAGTACAGGTCACAATTAAAAAAGGTATACACAAAGTTGAAATTTCTCAACGTGAACGGATGCCTTTAGCTTTTATGGGAGGATTGTATATTGCGCTAGGTTACTTAGCTTATATACGTGTTAATGCGATATTACCTGAAGAATGGTCAAGTTTTGGCTCGTTCCTTGGAGCAAGTGTTTTTCCAGTAGGACTGATATTATTATTGATAGCTGGCGGGGAATTATTAACAGGAAACATGATGGCAGTTGGTATGGCTATGGCTGCACGTAAAGTGTCATGGATTGATTTAGTGAAAAATTGGACAGTTGTTGCACTTTTTAATTTAATTGGCGCTATATTTGTCGCTTACTTTTTCGGTCATGTTGTCGGTTTAACAGAAGGGGCTTATTTAGCTGAGACCTTGCACGTTGCTCATGCAAAAGTAGACGCTAATTTCTTACAAGCTTTCTTCTCAGGAATCGGATGTAATATTTTAGTAGGTGTAGCAGTCTTTCTATCATACGGAAGTAAAAACTATACAGATCGCGCACTTGTTACATGGTTCCCAGTGATGACATTTGTATTAATTGGATTCCAACACGTTGTCGCTAACTTTTTTGTTATTCCAGCAGCTATTTTTGCTGGTGGCGATATTACATGGATGGATTTCTTATGGAATGTCATTCCTGTGCTACTCGGAAATGCAGTTGGTGGAGCGGTTATAATCGGCGCGTTGTATCAACAAGTATTTGATTCATCAACAGTAAAATAAATTGAAACTAATAGAATGATTATGGTGATACCAAGAATTAATCAATCAATTCCCATATATTTCATCTCTATTAGTTGGTCATTCATTATGTTAAAATAAGAGTACTTTTTAAAATAAAAACAATGAATGAGTCAGAGGAGGTATTTATGTTTGGATTAACTGAATGGGATAAATTACGTAAAGTATTTGTCGTGATTGCGGATGTTTTAATTGCTGTGTTAGCATATTTCGTTTCGTTTTATTTAAGATTTGGATTTACGATACCAGAACAAAATTTTCATGATGTTCAGTCCGCATTTTTTCTAGTGCTAATTGGATTTGTATTTATTAATATTTTGTCTGGAATCTACGTGTTTTATAATAAAACAATTGGTGATTTATTATTTATTACGCTAATCAATCAAATTTTGATGTCATTTGTTACAATGGCTTTAACATTCATGGGGCGTTGGTTTGCTTTCCCTCGTTCTGTTATTTTAGTGAATATTGTCGTTGGGACATTATTCTTATTTGTATGGCGTGTCGCTGTCTTTAAATTATACAACTACTTTACTGGCGTAAAACGAGTGATGATTGTTGGTCGTGAAGATGAAGTCTTGAATGCAATCGATAACTTTAAACGTTCTAAAAGCGGACGTCATGAAGTTACTCATGTGGTTCTAAGTGACTACGAATATCATGTCACAGCGTATTTAAATCAAGTCGATATTGTTTATTTTGCGAGTAATTTAAACGAAGAAACGCGGATTAAATTATTTGATAAGTTAATGCGTGAGGGTAAAAAAATATTTTTAAATACTGGATTCTCCAATATGGTTTATATGTCGCCTAATATTATGAGTATTGAAGATGAAAGTATGATTGAATTATCGATGTTCAGTATTCCGCCAGAAGCAGAATTAATTAAACGCTTTTTTGATATTTTAATTGCGTTAATCTTACTTGTTTTAACTGCACCAATCATGTTAATTACAGCATTATTAATTAAACAAGATTCACCGGGTGGTATTTTTTACAAACAAACTCGTATTACAAAAGGCAATAAAGAGTTTGATATTTTAAAATTCCGTTCAATGTCAGCAACTGCTGAAAAAGATTCTGGGCCCGTTCTTTCGACTTCCAACGATATGCGTGTTACCAAAATTGGTAAGTATATTCGTTCATTACGTATAGACGAATTGCCACAATTAATTAATGTGTTAAAAGGGGATATGTCGTTAGTTGGTCCACGTCCGGAACGTCCATTTTTTGTGGATCAGTTTAAGCAAGAAAATCCTTATTATTATTTAAGACATAATGTTCGTGCAGGAATTACTGGGTATGCGCAAGTTTATGGTAAATATGCATCAAATTTCAATAGTAAATTGAATTTTGACTTAATTTATATTAAAAAATATTCATTGCTATTGGACATGAAAATTATGTTGCAAACAATTAAAATTTTATTTGATAAAGTTTCTTCAAGAGGACTAGACGCAGAAACGCCACACGTTTATTCATTAGATAAACTGGGTGATGAAGGCATTCGAGTCATCTATTAATTTAGGCTAGTTGATAAGTTCGCTTATCAACTAGTTTTTTATTTTCATTAAATTGCCATAAAGTTTCAACTCTTCTTCTAATCGTGATACTATTAAATAAAAGATTGTCAAAATGAGGAGAGTAAGCATGTATTTAAATTACACAGATGATTCATTAATATTACATACTGATTTATATCAAATTAATATGATTTATGCGTATTGGAAAGATGGCATTGATCAAAAGAAAGCTGTATTTGAAGCTTATTATCGCAAAAATCCATTTGGTAGTGGCTATGCGGTCAATGCAGGGTTAGAGCGAATTGTTCGATTTTTAGAAGATTTACACTTTTCAGAAAGTGATTTAGCTTATTTATCGAATACTCAAGATTACGAAGAAGCTTTCATTGACTATTTACGTGAATTTCGTTTTAAAGGAAATGTCCGTGCAGTATTAGAAGGGGATTTGGTGTTTGCCAATGAACCATTAATTCAAGTAGAAGGGTCACTAGCTGAATGTCAGTTAATTGAAACACCATTATTAAATATTTTAAATTTCCATGTTTTAATTGCAACGAAAGCTAGTCGAATTCGTTCAGTAGCAGGAAACGATAGTGTGATGGAGTTTGGTTCTAGACGTGCTCAAGAGATGGATGCTGCTATTTGGGGAACACGTGCGGCTTATATTGCTGGTTTTGATGCAACAAGTAACGTACGTGCAGGAAAAAAATTTGGAATCCCGGTTGCCGGTACACATGCTCATTCATTGGTTCAAGCCTATCGCGACGATTACCGCGCTTTTATGAGTTACGCAAAAGCCCATAAAGATTGTGTTTTTTTAGTAGATACATATGATACGCTAGCATCAGGTGTTCCAAATGCTATTCGTGTGGCGAATGAAATGGGCGATCAAATCAACTTCTTAGGTGTTCGAATTGATAGTGGCGACATGGCTTATATGTCTAAAAAAGTTCGAGAACAGTTAGATGCTGCGGGCTATACAGAGGCCAAAATTTATGCATCTAACGATATGGATGAAGACACGATTTTAAACTTAAAGATGCAAGGTGCTAAAATTGATGTATGGGGTATTGGAACAAAACTAATTACTGCATTTGATCAACCTGCTTTAGGTGCCGTTTACAAATTAGTTTCAATTGAAAATGAGACAGGTGAAATGGAAGATACAATGAAGATTTCCTCTAACGCAGAGAAAATTTCGACACCAGGTAAGAAACAAGTATGGCGAATTACTAGAAATTGTGATGGTAAGTCTGAAGGCGATTATATTACTTTAGCAGATGAACAAGTTGACCAATTAGAAGAATTATTCATGTTCCATCCTGTATATACATATATTAACAAAACAGTTAAAGATTTCACAGCGCGTCCGCTTTTACAAGATATCTTTGTTAATGGCGAGTTAGTTTATCAATTACCAACACTAGATGAGATTAAACAGTTTAGCATGTGTCAGTTAGACCAGCTGTGGGATGAATATAAACGCATTTTAAATCCAGAACCATATCCAGTTGATTTATCACAAACGTTATATAATCAAAAAGTAGAGAAAATTGCAGCAATTCGTAAAGATGTTAAAGAGCGTTCGAAGTTGAATCGATCATAAAGATGAGGGAGGTTTTTTGATGAGAGCTAAACAATTAGAAATTATTCGTGCTTTAAATGTCAAACCGACAATTGAACCGACCGACGAAATTCGACAAATCATTCAATTTTTAAAAGATTATTTAAAGGCACATTCTTTTTTAAAAACATTTGTATTAGGTATTAGTGGAGGTCAAGATTCTACTTTATTAGGTCGATTATTGCAATTAACAATGGAAGAGATGCGGGATGAATCTGGGGATTCGAGTTATCAATTTATAGCAGTTCGTTTACCTTATGGTGTACAAAATGATGAAGCAGATGCACAGTTAGCTTTAAATTTTATTCAGCCGGATCAAGTGATGACCGTTAATATTAAAGCGGGTGTGGATGCTATTGTGGATTCACTTATTCCAATGAAGAAAACAATCAGTGATTTTAATAAAGGAAATATTAAAGCGAGGATACGTATGGTGACGCAGTATGCTATCGCCGGGGAACATCAAGGTATTGTTGTAGGGAGTGATCACGCTGCAGAGGCTGTGACTGGTTTTTACACAAAATTTGGTGATGGTGCTGCAGATATTGTGCCATTATGGGGATTAAATAAGCGTCAAGGTCGTCAACTTCTTCAAGTGTTAGGCGCAGATCCACGTTTGTATGAAAAGATACCGACAGCTGACTTAGAAGAAAATCGCCCATTGTTAGCCGATGAAGAGGCACTTGGCGTTTCCTATTCATTGATTGATGATTATTTAGAAGGGCGCATTGTACCAGAACAAGCTGCTCAAACGATCGAAAATTGGTACAATAAAACAGAGCATAAAAGACATTTGCCAATTAATCGTTATGATAGCTTTTGGCAATCTAATTCATGATTGAATCGCTAAAGAGGTGAAGGATATGATCTATATTCGTGCGCTCTGCTCAATGATATTTTGTATCATCGTCAGTTATACATTAACAAAATTACTGCATCGAAAAGGGCAGCAATGGAATTGGTTAGATCAACCACGTGAAAGGCACATTCATACACAGCCAGTTGTTACAATGGGAGGATTAGCACTTCATTTTTCTTTTTGGCTAACTTTTTTCTTGTTTTTTAAGGAGCAGTTTTCCTATTTTACGAGTGTTTTAATTGCCTCTTCTGTTTTAGTGGGTGTGGGAGTACTGGATGACCTGTACGAGTTGAGCCCGTTGAAAAAATCAATCGGGATTATTTTAGCTAGTTTAATTGTTGTTATGGGCTCAGAGTTAACAATCCATTCCATTCATATTACTCGCTTTTTTGATTTACCTCTCCCGCCTCTTATCGGTTCATTAGCGGTCTTAGTGTGGTTATTTGTAATGAGTAATGCAATGAACTTAATGGACGGTTTGGATGGTTTAGCGAGTGGAGTAAGTCTCATTGCATTAACAACAATGGGGATTATCTTTTATCTTTTTATTGAGCCGACCCCTATTCCGCAATTAGTCATAGTTATGCTTTTATTTGCTAGTGTTGTTGGATTTATTCCAATGAACTGGCACCCAGCAAAAATTTATTTAGGCGACACAGGTGCATTATGGTTAGGCTTTATGTTAGCAATTGTTTCGTTAATAGGAATTAAAAACACAGCATTTTTATCCTTAATATTACCTGTTTCAATATTAGCATTGCCTTTATCCGATTTGTTATTTGTGATGATGGCTCGATTTATAAAGGTAAAACCTCTTTTTAAAGGAGATCGACGACATTTACATCATCGTTTATTAAAAAGTGGATATTCCCATCGTCAATCGGTGTACTTAATTTATACGTTAAGTGGTATTTTTTCTTTAGCTTCGCTTGCGAGTGAATTATCTGAAAATATGAGTATTTTATTCATTGCAGGTGGAATTTTATTAGGGGCTTGGCTATTGAGTATCACTAATACGTCTCAAAACAAATAAAAGATAGGAATTGCGTATGCAATTCCTATCTTTTTTGCTAGTCCATGTTAATATGACGAAAGTGTCACGTCGGCCGGTAATTTGACCCACGTCACACCTAATGCCCCAGGTCCAAGGTGTGTGCCAATAACTGGCCCAATGGTTCCTTCAGAAATAGTTAAGCCGTTGAATTTTTCTTCAAATTTTAATCGTAAAGTTTGTGCTTCTTTTTCTCGTTCAAAATGAACAATAGTCATTGCGTAGGAAGCACTTGAATCATAATCAGCTTCAAATAATTCGACTAAACGTTTAAATACTTTATTTTCGGTCCTTATTTTTTCTTTTAAAATAATCTCACCGGTGTCGAATTTTAAAAGGGGTTTAATTTTTAAAGCATTGCCGACCATAGCAGCACTTTTTGAAAGACGTCCACCGCGTGAAAGGTTAGTGAGATCATCTACCATTAAATAAACTTGTGTGTCATCTGCAAAAGCTTGAGCGCGTGATGCAATTTCTTCAGCTGGTAGTTGTTGTTGAATTAATTCATTAACATATTGAACTACTCGGCCTTGTCCAGCACAGGAACTTTTTGAGTCGATTGGATAAATTTTTAGTGGTCCTTCGTATTGTTGACTTAAGGTTTGAACGGATTGAAATGTTCCACTAATTTTACTTGATAAATGAACAGAAATAACTGCTTCAAACCCAGCTTGTTCTAATTTTTCAAAGGTGGTTAAAAATTCACCAGGAGAAGGTTGAGAGCTCGTTGGGAAATTAGGATTTGTATTCAACATTTGATAAAATTGAGCGTGATCTAATTCTGTTTCTTTAAAAACTTCTTGACCAAATAATACTGATAGGGAGACAACGTGGACTTGCCAATTATCAATTTGTTGTTTTGTTAAATAAGCGGTACTATCAGTTAATAATGCAATTTTCATGATGTATTCTCCAAATCTATAATTGAATCGTTTATCTTTGTTAAATTTTATATTAGATTAACAAAGAGAAAAAATAGTAACTTGCAAATTTATATACAATATATCAAAATGATAGTATAGAAAAAAAGAATTGTCAAAAAAAGATGTATGATATTTTTTTAATAAAAAATAAAAGAAAGCATCATTATTTATAAAAAGTTGAAAAGGAGGAATTTAAAAATGAGTAATTTATCGATTCAAGATTGTCATACGTCTGAAATAGAAATAAAAGGATCGCGTTTTATTTGTCATTTATTTCCAATTGAAACGGAAGACGATGCATTGGAATATTTAAGCATGATTCGAAAAGAACACGCAAAGGCCACACATAATTGTTATGCCTATTTATTAGGTCCAGATGATTTGGTTCAGCGTATGTCAGATGATGGAGAGCCTAGTCAAACAGCTGGTGTACCGATGCTTGAAGTACTAAAAAAACAAGAATTACATGATGTCTTAGCAATAGTGACTCGATATTTTGGTGGGGTAAAATTAGGTGCCGGTGGTTTAATTCGGGCATATACAGAAGCAGTTGCTCATGCGTTAGATGAATCAATCATTGTCGATCGAGTGGTTCATCAGTTTTTTAAAGTAACATTTGATTATAAAACAATTGATTCCTTCGATTATTTCTTAAATCAGCAGCAAATTGATGTATCTGATCGAAATTATTTAGAACAAGTGACTTATGAATTGCACGTGCCTGTTGAAGCTTATCAGCATTGTCACGATGAATTGATTAATTTTTTTCAAAATAATGTAGAAATAGAAATGACTAAAAAAGAAGTCATGCCAACACCAATCAAAGATTAACGAAAAAGAATGTCTGCATACATTCTTTTTTTTTGCCCCTTTTTGATAAAGAAGGCATCTCTTATATATGAGGAGGGACAAAATGAGTAAGGAGGCATCACTTTTTGAACAACAATTGATTGGACGACAACTAGCACTTAAAGAATTAGACGATACAATACCACAGCATGTTGACGAAAAAGAATTAATAGAAATAATAGAAACAATACCTGCATTAAATGATTCACACTGTCAACGCTGTGGTTCTCCAAGTAATCAATGGATTGTCAAACCATGTTTCGCATGTGATACAACATGTTATTACTGTGTTTCGTGTCTTAATTTTTCTCGGTTATCATCTTGTACAAAGCTTTATCGCTTAACTAAAGAACGTACGCAATTTTTACTACAAGAAATGTGGCGTAATTATTTATCATTTTCATATGAATTAGCGTTTGAATTATCCTCTGAACAGCAACGCGTGTCGAGTGATATAGAACAGGCTATTGTTGAAAAAAAAGAACTACTTGTATGGGCTGTAACAGGTGCCGGTAAAACAGAAATGACTTTTAAAGGGATTCAAACGGCACTAAATCAACATCAAATGGTCTGTTATGCGGCGCCACGTGTCGATGTCACAATTGATTTAAAGCCTCGTTATGAAGCGGCCTTTCATCCATTAACGATTCCTATTTTTTATGGCAATAGTGAAGAAAAAAGTGGGATTGCACCATTAATGATGATGACTACCCATCAATTACTCCGATTTTATCATTTATTTGATGTCATCATAATCGATGAAGGAGATGCGTTCCCATCTGTTAATAACAGTATGTTACAACATGCTGTTCAACAAGCGTTAAGACCAGATGGTGTTATTATTTGGTTAACAGCGACTCCTCCACAATCATTGATGAAACGAGTGGAGCAAGGACAGTGTCAACTAAGTATTTTACCTGCACGATATCATGGGCATCCTTTAGTGGTACCTACATTTAAGTGGGTAGGTAATTGGGCTAAAATGCTCGATAAAAAAAGTTGTCCTCTCGCACTTAAACTACTAATCAAACGATATTTAGAACGCAACATTCCATTTTTAATTTACCTCCCACACATTGAACGAATGCTTCAACTTGAAGAAATTTTAAAAAGAGAATTTAAAACGAATCATTTTACAAGTGTCTCTTCCAAAGATGAGCTACGACAAGAAAAAGTACAAAGAATGCGAGAGGGCGAATGGGATTTTTTATTGACCACTACAATTTTAGAACGTGGAGTGACCTTTAAAGGAATTAATGTCATTATTTTAGGAAGTGAGCATCATACTTTTTCAAGTGAAATTTTAATTCAAATTGCTGGACGAGTAGGTCGCAGTGTCGATCAACCAACCGGTGAAGTTATTTTCTTGCATCACGGTCAGTCACAAGCAATGAAAATAGCAAGAAAACAAATTAAACATCTAAATCAGTTAGCTAAAAAGCAAAAATAATGAGGTGTGACATGACTTGTTTATTATGTAATGAAACGATTGAGTGTTTTTTTCAGTGGCAGCACTGGTTTTCGTTTAAACAAATTGAATATCCAATGTTATGCCATACTTGCGAACAACAACTAAAGCTATGTTATTGGACTGAAACAGGCTGTGAATATTGTAATCGATCAGTTGAAGAGGGGACTACTTGTTGTACCGACTGTTTGTACTGGCAAAAAATAGATGCAACATATCCGCTTAAAGTTCATGCAATATTTCATTATCGAAGTGTTGTTGAACAATTAATTCGTCAGTTTAAAACAGTAGGTGATATACGTGCTGCTAAATTATTTGAACAACCGTTAAGAAATATGATCCATAAATGCCAAAAAAAGGATCAAATGATTATTCCAATTGTTAGTCATCCAGAACGGGAAAGCTGGCGAGGTTTTAACCAAGTAAAATATATTTTAGATCAAATTCAAGTGGAATATATGGATGTCTTGACTTATGATAATCGACCCATTATTAAAAAAGCGTATCAAAATCGTAAAGAGCGTATCGAAAGTAATAATCCATTTATTTTATCGGAAGAAGCAATATGCAAATTAGAAAGTCATTTAAATAATCAACATGTCTGTTTTATTGATGATGTCTACACAACAGGAACAACCCTTCATCAAGCAATGGATGTTTTAAAACAATACAATATCAAATCATTTTCAGCAATTACATTAGCTCATTAAATAAAGGCAGTCGGTTATGAATAAATGAAAGGGATTAATGAAAATTTAAAGTGAATACGTTTGCAAAAAATATCAAAACAATTTATAATATAGGTAAGGGGTAGGACATACCTAACATACCCCCCTTGACTCTAACTCGTTTAGAGATTGAAAGGAGAAATAAATATGTTTAAATATAATATGCGTGGAGAAAACATTGAGGTAACGGAAGCGATTCGTAGCTATGCAACGAAACGTTTATCCAAACTAGAGAAATACTTTACAGATGTGCCAGATGTTACGGCTCATGTAAACTTTAAAGTATATTCTGATAAAAAAGCGAAAGTGGAAGTAACCATTCCATTCTCATTTTTAGTGTTACGCGCTGAAGAAACATCTCCTGATTTATATGCAAGTATTGATTTAGTCGTTGATAAGCTTGAACGTCAAGTACGTAAATATAAAACAAGAATTAATCGTAAAGCGAGAGATCGTAATGTAGATGTTACTTTACCAGTATTTGAAGAAGTTCATGAAGAACATGAACAAGATGGTATTGAAATCGTGCGTAAAAAACGTTTTAATTTAAAACCAATGGATACAGAAGAAGCGGTAATGCAAATGAATATGCTAGGACATAGTTTCTTCGTATATGAAGATTCTGAAACAGGCGGCATCAACATTGTGTATCAACGTAAAGATAATAAATACGGTTTGATTGAAACAGATAATTTTTAAAATAAATTAAAAACCTCTGTATTCACAATTAAATATTATTAAAAATGGTGTTACTCAGCCGAGTAACGCCATTTTTAGCTTTCATTTATTAGTTAGTGATGATAAAATAGGAACGATACTATATAGTGAGACTATAAGGTAGTGTTTTTAATGAGATAGGTGTATGTTATTTACACTCAAATTTAAAATTGAAGGAAATTAGAGGGAGATTGCATGGCGAATTTTTTTAAAAAATTAGTTGAGAACGATAAGAAAGAATTACGACGTTTAAACAAAATTGCAAACAAAGTATTTTCATATGAAAAAGAATATGAAAATCTTTCAGATGAACAATTGAAAGGAAAAACAGAAGAATTTAAAGCACGTTATCAAAATGGTGAATCATTAGATAAGCTATTACCAGAAGCTTTTGCTGTTGTACGCGAAGGAGCTAAGCGTGTTTTAGGATTATTCCCATATAAAGTACAGGTCATGGGTGGGATTGTTTTACACCATGGGGACATTGCTGAAATGCGAACAGGGGAAGGTAAAACATTAACAGCAACAATGCCTGTTTACTTGAATGCTATTAGTGGCGACGGGGTACACGTTGTAACGGTTAATGAGTATTTATCTACTCGTGATGCTGAAGAGATGGGTGAGTTGTATAACTTCTTAGGTCTTTCAGTTGGTTTAAACTTAGCAGGTAAATCTGCTGCTGATAAACGTGCAGCCTATGCTGCGGATATTACTTATTCAACCAATAACGAATTAGGATTTGACTATTTACGTGATAACATGGTTGTTTATAAAGAACAAATGGTACAACGTCCATTAAACTTTGCAGTTGTTGATGAGGTGGACTCTATCTTAATCGATGAGGCACGTACACCGTTAATCATTTCTGGTCAAGCTGAAAAGAGTAATATTTTGTACAGTCGTGCAGACTTTTTTGTAAAAGGATTAGTAGAAGAAGAAGACTATGTGATTGACATTACAAGTAAAACAATTGGTTTAACAGATGATGGAATTACTAAAGCGGAGCAAACATTCCGGACACCAAACCTTTATTCTGTTGAAAATGCAGCCTTAACTCATCATATTGATCAAGCATTACGTGCTAACTACATTATGATTCGTGATATTGATTATGTAGTAGACGAAGGCGAAGTAAAAATTGTTGACCAATTTACAGGACGTATTATGGATGGTCGTCGTTATTCAGATGGATTGCATCAAGCCATTGAAGCAAAAGAAGCAGTAGAAATCCAAAATGAATCAAAAACTATGGCGACTATTACATTCCAAAATTACTTCCGTATGTACAAAAAATTATCAGGTATGACGGGTACTGCAAAAACAGAAGAAGAAGAATTCCGTGAAATTTATAATATGCAAACCATTGTCATTCCAACTAACCGTCCAATTATCCGTGATGACCAAGAAGATTTATTATATCCAACTCTTCAATCGAAATTTGAAGCAGTTGTTCGCGATATTAAAGAGCGTCATGCTATGGGACAACCAATTCTAGTCGGAACAGTTGCTGTTGAAACAAGTGAATTGTTAAGTCGTTTACTTGCAAAAGAAAAAATCCCGCATGAAGTTTTAAATGCTAAAAATCACTTTAAAGAAGCTGAAATTATTGTAGGAGCAGGACAACGTGGTTCAGTTACAATTGCGACGAACATGGCTGGTCGTGGTACGGATATTAAATTAGGTGCAGGTGTTAAAGAATTAGGTGGATTATGCGTTATCGGTACAGAACGTCATGAGTCACGCCGTATTGATAATCAGTTACGTGGACGTTCAGGACGTCAAGGAGATCCCGGTGCGACACAATTCTACTTGTCATTAGAAGATGATTTAATGCGTCGTTTTGGTAGTGAACGTATTCAAGCGGTATGGAATCGTATTGGTAGTGGAGAAGACGAAGATATTGTTATTCAAAACCGTTTCTTTACACGCCAAATTGAATCGGCACAAAAACGTGTTGAAGGAAATAACTATGATACACGTAAAAACGTTTTAGAATATGATGAAGTAATGCGTGAACAACGTGAAACTATTTATAGCCAACGTTTACAAGTGATTAATGAATCTGAAAGCTTAGAAGATGTTACATTAAATATGATTCGTCGTACAGTTAAACGTTTAGTTGAAACTTATACAATTGGCGAGCCAAAAACATGGAACTATGAAGGATTATATGATGCTGTTATTGCAGCAATCGCATCACCTCAACAAATTAAGCTTAGTGAATTGGAAGGTAAACAACCGAAAGAACTAGAGCAAATTATTTTAAACTTAGCAGAATCAATTTATGCTGAGAAGAAACACCAACTAAATGGTGCAGAACAATTACTTGAATTCCAAAAAGTAGTCATCTTACGTGTAGTTGACCAAAAATGGACCGATCATATTGACGATATGGACCAATTAAGAACTGGTGTTGGGTTACGTGCGTATGCTCAAACTAATCCGTTAACAGAATATCAAACAGAAGGTTATTCTCGTTTTAATGAAATGATTTCTGCAATTGATTTCGATGTAACACGTATTGTGATGAAGAGTCAAATTCGTCAAAACTTACAACGTGAACAAGTAAAACCAGCTCATAGTAACTAATCAATAGCCATTAATTAACAGCTGAATCGTTACGGTGATTCAGCTGTTTTAATTCATAACAGAACTTTTAAAGGAGTCGATCAAATGGAAATTAGCGAATTAAGACATTTAGTAGCCGATAGTTCAGAAAAGATTCAAAGTTTTAGGAGGTCTCTTTGACTTAGATCAATTAGAAGAAGATATCGCTCGCTTAAATGAAGAAATGTCGCTACCTGGTTTTTGGGATAATCAAAGTAGAGCACAAGCTACTATTGAAGAAAGTAATCAGAAAAAACAAGTTTATGAAGAATTTGTTAGTTTAGATGAACGATTACAAGATGCTGAGTTGGGACTTGAATTATTAAAGGAAGAACCTGATGAAGACCTATTCAATGAAACAGTCAATCGTGTAAAAGGTTTAACAGAAGATATAGAAAGATATGAATTAAACTTATTACTTGATCATCCTCACGACCATGCCAATGCAATTGTCGAATTACATCCAGGTGCGGGTGGTACTGAATCACAAGATTGGGGTAGCATGCTTCTTAGAATGTATACAAGATGGAGTGAAAAACATCAATTCCAAGTAGAAATGATTGATTATCAAAATGGTGATGAAGCGGGTATTAAGTCAGTGACAATGCTCGTTAAAGGGTTAAATGCTTATGGCTATTTAAAAGCAGAAAAAGGTGTGCATCGAATGGTTCGTATTTCTCCTTTTGATGCTGCAGGAAAAAGACATACTTCTTTTTGTTCAGTTGATATCGTGCCAGAAATCGTAGGAGAAATCGACATTGAGATTTCTAGTGATGAATTAAAAATTGATACGTTCCGAGCAAGTGGAGCAGGTGGACAGCATATTAATAAAACAGATTCGGCAGTTCGTATTACTCATTTGCCGACAGGAATTGTCACACAAAGCCAATCACAACGTTCACAACTTCAAAACCGTGAAACAGCGATGAATCTTTTAAAAGCAAAATTAATTCAACGAGAAGAAGAAGAACGTGAGAAAGAACTCGCTCAAATTCGTGGTGAACAGTTAGAAATAGGTTGGGGATCTCAAATTCGAAATTATGTATTCCATCCATATTCTATGGTGAAAGATGTACGAACAGCACATGAGACAAGTGCCGTTGATCAAGTGATGGATGGTGATTTGGATGGTTTTATCGACGCTTACTTAAAATGGAAACTTTCAAAATCGAATACAAATGATTCACTCAATTAAACTGTTGTTTGATTGACATATAATTGTAAGGAAAACATATAATCTGTGAATGAATCAAGTGGTATAATTAATGTTTGAGAGTAGTAAATGATTGATTATATTAGAAAAGAGGGGAAAAATTTGTCAGTAATAGTTGAAATGATGAATGTCGAAAAGTATTATGATAACGGTCTAAAAGCCCTCGAACATGTAGCTGTTCAAATTGATCAGGGGGAATTTGTCTATTTAGTAGGTAGTTCTGGAGCAGGGAAATCGACCTTAGCTAAATTACTTTATCGCGAAGAAGAAGCGACAAATGGTCATATTGAAGTCGGCCATTTTAATGTCACAAAAATGCACCCAAGACAAATACCGATGTTACGTCGATTCGTTGGGGTAGTGTATCAAGATTTTAAATTATTACCGCGTTTAACAATTTATGAAAATATTGCTTATGCGATGGAAGTAATTGGTAAACGTCCAAGAGAAATTAAACGTCGTGTTTCTGAAGTATTGGAATTAGTTAATCTTTCTTCAAAAGCAAAAATGTTTCCAAATGAAATATCTGGTGGGGAACAACAGCGGGTAGCGATTGCACGTGCAATCGTGAATACACCTGGTATTCTAATTGCTGATGAGCCTACAGGTAATCTGGATCCAGAAACATCAATGGAGATTATGAATTTATTAGAAACCATTAATCATCAAGGAACAACCGTAATAATGGCAACGCACAATAATCATATCGTTAACTCTCGTCCACACCGAGTGATTCAAATCGAAAACGGTATGATTGTTCGAGACCAAGAGAGAGGAGCTTACGCATATGATAATTAGAAATTTCTTTCGACATGTTCGTGATGCGATTAAAGGGCTAACTCGAAATGGGCTACTAACATTTGCATCAATTACTGCAGTATCTTTAACTTTATTATTGTTTAGTTTTTCAGCTAGTTTGTTAATGAACGTAAATGAAGTAGCATCTTCTGTTGAGAGTGATGTGACGATTAAAGTATTTATTGATGTTGCGGCTTCAAAAGAAGATCAAAATAAACTCTTAGATGCAATCGAAAAACAGCCTCACGTCAAGAAAGCTGAATATCGGACAAAAGAACAAGAACTGGAGGATTTAATCAAATCTCAAGGTGAAAATTTTGATTTGTTTGAAGATGATTCTAATCCTTTAAAAGATACGATTATCGTTTACTCAGATGACCCACAGGAAACTAAAACTGTAGCAAAAGCGATTCAATCGTTGCAATATGTTAGTGAAGTTAATTATGGAGGAGCAAGTGTTGAAAAATTCTTGCAATATATTGCAACAACTAGAAATATCGGTATTGGTATTTTAATCGCATTACTTATAGTTGCAGTCTTCTTAATCTCTAACACAGTTCGAACAGCCATATATTCACGTCAAACAGAAATAGAAATTATGCGTTTAGTTGGGGCGAAAAATTCTTATATACGCGCACCATTCTTTATGGAAGGTGGTATTATAGGATTTTTAGGCTCGATTATACCAATTATTTTATTCTCTGGTTCATATTTATTTGTATATGATCGTGGAATGAACTTTTTATCAGGCACTGCAATGAAATTGATTGAGCCGTTTCCACATGTTATCTACATTAGCGGTGCAATGTGTATCATTGGGATTGTTATTGGTTCATTTGGATCAATGTTTTCAATTTCTCGCTTTTTAAAATATTAAGATATAAAAACAGACAAGTTCTTGTCTGTTTTTTTCTTTTCTTATAAAAGCCTTTTCTTTATTTATAAAAGCCCTTTTATAGTATATAATAGGTATGTAAAGAATAATATAAAGGGGTGAATAAATGGCAAAAGTAGAAAGTTTCTCTTTAAATCACGATCAAGTGAAAGCACCATATGTTAGGGTTGCGGGAAGTGAAGAGGGAAATTTAGGGGATTCAATTAGTAAATTTGATATTCGTCTTGTTCAACCAAATATTGAAGCGATACCAACTAGTGCATTACATACGTTGGAACATCTTCTTGCCGCTTATATAAGAGATTACTTAGATCATGTAATTGATATTTCACCAATGGGATGTCGAACAGGATTTTACTTAATCATTTGGGGGAAACCGACAGCAGAAGAAGTAGCTGTTGCCATGACTAAAGTATTAAGAAAAGTCGTTGAGAGTGAATGGGAAGATGTACAAGGAACGAAGCGTAAAGAATGTGGGAATTATCGTGATCATTCATTATTTGCAGCAAAAGAATATGCCAAAATTGTATTAGAACATGGTTTTAGTAAAGATGCTTTTGAGCGACAAGTTGTATCGATTTAAAAAGAAAGGGTGTAACGAATGGAAAAAGAAAAACAATCAGAAAAACAAACAGAGTTGATGATGGGTTGGAGCGATAATAGTGAAGACAAAGATGTAAATTCACAAGATTGTGCAATGTGTGTAGATACAAGCTTTCATGTCGTGACATCGGAAGACGAATTCCAAGAATTATTAAAAGGATTATTTGAAGATTAATATTAAAAACTCTCCTGATTATGTCAGGAGAGTTTTATTTTATTATCATTAATTTTTTTTGAATTGACTTTGATATAATTTATAATATTGTCCTTGTTGACGAATTAAATCATTGTGGTTACCGTATTCAACTAATTTGCCTTGGTCCAGAACAAGTATGACGTCTGCTCGTTGAATCGTAGATAAGCGATGAGCAATCACAATACTAGTTCGATTACGTGTTAATTGATCAATCGCTCGTTGAATATGCCGCTCTGTTCGCGTGTCAATTGAACTAGTCGCTTCGTCTAAAATCAGTATTGGCGGGTTAGATAACATGAGGCGTGCAATAGTTAAAAGTTGACGTTGTCCTTCTGATAAATTTGTACCATTTTCTCCAATAATTGTGTCATATCCATGAGGTAATTGATTAATAAATCCATCAGCTTCAATTGCTTGAGTGACGGATATAATATCTTTTTCAGTTGCATTTGATGCCCCTAACATGAGATTTTCTTTAATTGTACCGTTCTTCAACCAAGTTTCTTGAAGAACCATGCCAACTGCTTGATGTAGGGATTCACGTTTAAGCGATTGAATATTTTGACCGTCAATGGTAATTCGGCCTTGATTAATTTCATAAAAGCGCATTAATAAGTTGATTAAAGTGGTTTTACCGCTACCTGTTGTACCAACGATAGCAACTGATTGTCCAGGCAGAATGTCAAATGATATATTTTTAATAACCGGCTTCTCTGAATAGCTAAAACTCACCTGTTCAAACGACACAGCACCTTTAATTGGTGAAATAAGTTGTTTTCCCCCATCATCTATTTCTTCTGGTAAATCAATTAGTTCAAATACACGTTCGAAACATGCAACCGTATTTTGAAATTCACTCATCACACTTGAAATATCATTAAAAGGCTTAGTATATTGATTCGCATAGGCTAAAAAAGCGGTAAGCTGGCCAACTGTCACCATTCTTTTTATTGCTAATAGGGCACCTAATAAAGCAATAATGGCATAAATGACACCATTAATAAAGCGAGTTACAGGCATAGCAACGGAAGATAAAAAGGTTGCTTGCCCCCAATTTTCTTCGAGCGCTTCATTAATTGTTTGGAATTGATGATAAGCTGTAGTTTCATAATGATTAGCACGTACAGTTAATTGTTCGCTAAATACTTCTTCAACTAAATTCATTTGTTGACTTCGAATATCTCCTGTTTTTGAAAAATAGCCATGAGTAGCTCGTGAAATATATCGTGCAAACGTAATTGAGCTAGGAGTCAATGCTAACACAGCAAGGGCTAAATATACATTAGTAGAAAACATAAATCCTATCGTTAAAATAATTATGAGTATGCCTCTAAACAACTGAGTAAAAACTAAAAGCAAACCGTCTGTAATTTGTTCAACATCGGTAATCAATGTTGAAACATAACTTCCGTAACCTCGATTATCAATAATTTTAACAGGAAGCTGAGCTATTTTTTGAATAGCTCGCGTACGTATAGATTGGGTAACTGAAAAAACAATCTGATTGTATATGATGTTGGTCAAGTAATCACTAATTGCAGTTAACAGTATAATAACTCCAATAATTTTTAAGTGATAAAATAGCGGTTCATAAGCAACTTGCTTCATTCCAATTAATTGGTCAATCGCTTGACCTATTTTTAAAGGCATATATAACGATAAACCAACTGAACAAATTGTTAGAATAAAGGCGAATAAAAGATGCCACAAATAAGGCTTCAACTCAAATATTAAACGTTTAAAAAATGACTGTTTAGATTGTTTATCCAATTAAGAGACCTCCAAACCTTGAGAAATAGCGATTTCTTGATAAATCGGACAGCGCTTGATTAATTCATTATGTGACGCACAATCAATTAGACGGCCTTGATGTAATACCATAATCATATCAGCATGTTGAATGGTTGAAATGCGTTGAGAAACTTGGAACAATAATTGTGTGCTTGGCCATCGTTTGAGGGCGCTTAAAACGGCTTGACCTGTTTGATAATCGAGCGCAGATAAGGCATCATCTAAAATTAAAATCGGTGATTGTTTGATTAATGCTCGTGCAATCGCTATGCGTTGACGCTGTCCACCAGAAAAATTACGGCCAAATTGGTCTATTTTAGTATTTAATCCATTTGGCAATTGATGCACGAAATCACTAGCTTGTGCGGCGGTGAGTGCTTGTTGGATTAATTCATCAGACGCATCAGGGTTGCCCATTTTTAAATTTTGAGATAGTGTACCTTTAAATAGAACAGCTTCTTGTAAGACGCTGGCAACTATTTTCGTTTGAATCGGATGAGGCAATTCATGCACGTTTTGCTCATTGATATATATATTTCCTTGGGTCGGTTGATAGATTTGCGCTAATAAATGGACTAAGGTCGATTTACCAGAACCAGTCCCCCCAATAATTCCAATTGTTTGTCCAGCATGGAAAGTCATATTAATGGGAGACAAAGCAAATTGTTTAGCATGTGGAAATTGATACGAAAGCTGATTTAATTCGACTGATTGAACTGTTGTTTGTGAAGATGATTTATAGGCCTCATTATTTGTTTTAAAGGCCACAGTTCTACTGGAATCAGCTGATAAGACACTAGCCACACGACGACTACTCACAATGGCGCGCGACATTGTAATTATTAAATGAGCAAATTTGACTAATTCTACGAGTAATTGAGTTAAATAATTAACAAGTGCAACGATAACTCCTTGTGACAATACGCCCTGATCAACTAGTGGACCACCTGAATAAATAATCCAAACAATGCCTAAATTTAATAGAACGAAAGTCAGAGGATTGAGTAAATTAGAAAAATAACTAACTCGAATTTGTTGATGGGTTAATCGTCGATGTGTGAATTTAAAATGCTTGACCTGATTTTCACTTTGATTAAAGCTACGTAATACACGAAGCCCACTTAGAAAATCACGCGATTGAGTAGTTAAATGATCCATTCTTTCTTGTACTTGATGATATAAGGGTAAACTGAAAACTAAAATAATAAATATAACTAAAAATAAAAGACTCGTTATAATAGCAAAGCGTTGACCCATTTGAGGATGCAACCAAAAAGTAGCCACTAATGTGCCAATAATCATAAAAGGACTTCGTAAAAACAGTCTAAAAAATAAATTAACTCCTTGTTGCATTTGATTAATGTCACTAGTCATTCGAACAATCAAAGAATCTGTTCCAAAGGCAGAGAGTTCTTCATAAGAAAATTGATGAACTTTTTTAAAAAATGCTTGTCGAACTTGTGAGGCAAACCCGATAGCTGATTTTGACGCATAATATTGAGCGACAATCGCAAATGCAACACCTAGAACACCAATAATAATTAATAGTGCAGTATACAAATAAATGGTTAAGGTGCGGTTTTCCTGAATACCATTATCAATCATTTGAGCAATGAGAAAAGGAACTAATAATTGAAAAATCGCTTCGAACCATTTAAATAAAGGACCGAGTAAACTTTCTTTTAAATGGGGTTTAAAATAAGGTAAAAATATTCTCATAATCATCCTCTTTTCAAATCATTTTAAAGTATGGATTTAATCTTTTTATGAAAAAATCACAAGAAAAATATCAACATTTATCTATATGAAAGTGGTATCATAGAAGTATGTTAGATAATGCTATATTAACATGATTGAAATAATTCGTCATGTGACGAAGGAGAATTTATATGTCAGATTTAAAAAAAGTAATGTTGACATTTGACCCGATGATATCGTCGAAGAAACCTAACGATGTAGTAGGAGAAAGTTCATGTCCGTTTTGTTCGTATACCGATATGGAGAACTTAATCAAAGAAGACGGGTCGAGATTATGGGTGAACAACAAATATCCTACAATAAAAGAAGTGAATCAAACAGTTATTATTGAATCAGATGCACATGATTTTAGAATGTATGAGGCTGAATCGTGTGAATTAAATCAATTATTTAAATTCATTATGTCTTGTTGGCGTCAATTTGATGAATGGCCTTCAAATCTGCAAACCGTATTTTTAAAGAATCAAGGTATTCATTCTGGTTCAAGTTTAAATCATCCACATCTTCAATTGTTGGGATTCAAAGAAGACGTTGGTTCGTTATATATGCCGAGTGACTTTGAAGGGATTGTAGTGAAAGAAACGGATCAATTATTCATTACGGTATCGACGCAACCAATTTGTGGGTATATCGAATTAAATTTAAGAGTTCATCAAGATGCGGCTATTAATAGCTGGACCAATGACTTAATGGGACTTGTTCGTTTCGCAGTAGGCTATCGCGATCCGAGCCATCCAAGTTATAATATTTTTGGGTGGAAAATTGACGAATACTATCAATTTAAAGTAGTCCCACGATTTGTTACAAGTGCTTATTATATTGGTTTTCGATTGAGTCAAGTTTTTTCTACAGATCAATTAATACAAATTGCTGAAGATTTGAAACTTAATTATTTAAGTAGTTAAAATAAACGGCATTAATTGTATCAATGCTAATTGTTAACTGTTAAATGTTGAATAAAATCAACCGAAATTGCTGAAAGTAACATTAATAATTTTTACTTTATAATTTAAGAGAGGTGGAATATAAAATGATACTAAGAGTTAGAAATAAAACAGAGCAAGCAATCGTTCCTAAATCACAAATGGTTAAAAATGCGGTATTACTTTTAAATTATACAATTGATGAATTAAGACAATTTATCCAGTTGAAATCAACAGATAATCCTCTTATCCAAGTAGAATGGCAAGATAGTGGGATTAGTTTAGATGCTGAGTCAATTCCAGATACACCGTTATCTGAAGAAGAAGACCATTCTATTTTATCTGAGCAAATTAGTGAAGATGAAAGTAGTCAGACTTTAATTAGTCATTTACTAAATCAAGTCGATTTGTATATGCGTGAAACTTTTTTAAGAGACTTAGTATTATATATGATTGACTATATTGATCGAGATGGTTATTTTAGAATGCCGTTAGAAGATGTTGAACGTCGCACTGGGGCAAGTGCTATTGAGGTATTAGATGCACTGACACTCATTCAGTTATTAGATCCAGCAGGAATTGGTGCACGTGATTTACAAGAATGTTTAGAATTGCAAGCTTTAAATGATAATGAGGCTCCAATAGGTGCTTATGACATTTTACATCACTACTACGATGCCTTCGTAGCCAATGATAAAGAAACTATTCAAAGCGAATTAGCAATGAGTGATGATGATTATGAAAAAGTATCTGCTTATATTCGTCAATTAGACCCGACGCCAGGACAACAATTTGAGCATTCAGATGAAGTTATTTTATCGCCTGCAGTATCGATTAAACGTCAAGATGATAAACTGATTGTTCGTTACTTAGATCGTTATATTCCGAATGTGCATCTGGATGAAGTATACTATGATGAGCTTATTCAGTCACAAGATGAAGAAGTTATCGAATATGTTAAACAGCAAAAAGAAGATGCTATGTTGTTAATTGAAGGATTGAAAAAACGTCAACGCATGATTGTACAAGTTAGTGATGCCATTGCGAGAAGCCAGTTTAAGTATTTAATGCAACAAAGTGATGAATTAGCACCATTGTATTTGCGCGATATTGCTAATGAAACTGAATTAAGACTTTCAACAGTTAATCGTATCGTAATGAATCATGCGGTTATGTCAGATCGTGGGATTATTCCTTTAAGATATTTAATATCAACTAGTCTCAAGGAGGAATAAAATGTATCGAAAACTGATAGAACCTAAACTATCAGAATCTTTAATAATTGGTGGTTTGCTCGCATTAATTGGTGGCGGGTTAGATGCTTATACTTACACCACAAGGGGTGGAGTATTTGCGTTTGCACAAACAGGAAATATTTTGTTATTAAGTATTCACATATTTGATTTAGATTATCATGAGGCGTTAAGATACGTTTGGCCCATATTTGCTTTTATGATTGGCACTTATGTGGGATTAGAAATTAAGCACTTTTTTGCTAAATTACGTATGCGACGGTCGATTCGTATTAATGAACAGCAAATATTATTATTAATTAATGCAGGATTACTATTAGTAATTGGCTGGATACCACTAGGTGAAATGGATTTTATTGCGAACTTGATTGTATCATTTGTTTGCGCGATGCAATTGCAAACCATTACTCGTTTAAAAGGTCGTAATTTTATGTCGACTATGCAAACTGGTAACTTGCGATTAGGAGTGATTAACTTTTTCAATTTTAGAGTGACTCATTCTTTATATGATTTATCTAGTGCTGGACTGTACTTTTTAATCATTGCAATTTTTATAAGTGGTGCATCATTTTGTACGTATTTAGTCCATATGATTGGTAAATGGGCCATTTTATTTCCATTTGCTTTAACTTGCTTAATTGCATTAATTTTATTTTTAGAAGAAACACCCAAAAAAAACACTAAATAATAGGAGGAATTATATTGTTTCAATTAATTACAAAAGAAAATTTACCTGATATTCAATCAGAAGGACATTTATATGTTCATGAGAAAACTGGAGCAAAAGTATTACTTTTAAAAAATGATGATTCAAACAAAGCTTTTACAATTGGATTTAAAACACCACCGTATAACGATAATGGAATTGCACATATTTTAGAACATTCAGTATTAAATGGCTCTAAAAAATTTCCATCAAAAGAACCATTTGTTGAGTTAATAAAAGGCTCATTGAATACTTTTGTTAATGCGATGACGTTTAGTGATAAAACAATTTATCCAGTTGCTTCAACTAATCAAAAAGATTTTATGAACTTAATGCATGTATATTTGGATGCTGTTTTTCAACCGAATATGTTAACCAATCCATTAATATTAGCACAAGAAGGATGGCACTATCATTTAGAAGATGAAAATAGTCCGCTAATTTATAAAGGGGTAGTATACAACGAAATGAAAGGAGCATTAGCTTCACCAGAAGCGCTCACTTCACGTTTAATCCCTAATACATTATATGAAGGATCCATCTATGCTTTTGAATCAGGTGGAACACCGGCTGCAATCCCTTCATTAACACAAGAAGAATTTGTTGCCTTTCATCAAAAATATTATCATCCATCTAATTCATTTACAGTTGTATATGGCGATTTTAACGATGAGGTCGTATTTAATCAAATTGGTGAATACTTTGATGCATATGATCGCTTAGCAGAGTCAGTTGATTTACGATTTGAAGCAACTTCAGCTTTAGCAAATGATTTAGAAAGTACTTATTCTATAACTGCTGGTGAAGACCCAACTGGAAAAGATTATTTAACATTATCTTATCACGTAGGAACAGCATCCGAGCCACACTTAGAATTAGCATTTGATATGTTAAGTGAAATATTATTAGGAAATAATCAATCACCACTGAAACAAGAGTTAATTAAAGAAAACATCGCTGAAGATGTATATGGTGGAGCAGGTAATTATGGCTTTCCTACAGTGTTTTCGATTACATTAAAAGAGACGCAATCGAAATATTTTGATCGTTTTGAAACAGTCGTCCGTGAAACATTGGAAGGATTAGTACAAAATGGTATTGATAAAGATCTAATTGAAGCTGCTTTTAATAAAATGAGTTTTCGAATGAAAGAATTAGCCATATCAGAATCAGAGCCGCGTGGAGTGATGTATGCTATTACTTCTTTAGGCACTTGGTTATATGATGAATCACCATTTAATTCATTCCGAGTAACGGATTCGCTTAAAATTATCAAAGAGCGTGTGAATAATGGATGGTTTGAACGCTTAATTCAAGAGCGCTTGTTAGATACGAATCATAAATCACGTCTCAGTTTAGTTGCAGAACCTGGTAAAAATGATCGGATTGAAGAACAGGTGCTAGAACAATTGAAAGAATACAAAGAAAGCCTATCTAAAGATGAAATCAATCAATTAATTGAGGAGACTCAAGCCCTCATTCAACGTCAAGAAACTCCTGATCGACCAGAAGATTTAGATAAAATTCCTATGTTGAAAAAAGAAGATTTAACAACTAATACACCAGATTATGAAGTTGAACAATTGTCGATTGAGAAGAGTGTTATGCTACATGTTCCACAGTTCACAGCAGGATTAGATTATTTAAATTGTTATTTTGATATAAGTGATATGACGCCTGAAGAATATATGGATTTGAGCTTGTTAAGTCAATTACTGACACAATTAGGAACCGAATCGTATGCCGCAAGTGAATTGCAAACCGTATTAGACGTTAATACAGGTGGAGTGTCTAGTTTTGTAGAAGTGTATGAAAAGAAATCTGGCGAGTTGCGTCCATTTTTTGCCATTCGTGGAAAGGCTTTGCAAGAAAAATTCAATCAATTAGTTGATTTAATAAAAGAGATAGTAACAAAGACAGATTTTTCAAAACAAGCCGATATAACGCAAGTTGTTCAAAGTGCATTATCTCATTTTGAATTGCAAATTAATTTTTCAGCTAATCATTTAGCTATGAATCGGGCGTTAAGTCATCATCAATCAGTCGCTAAATTAAAAGAATTAATTCAAGGAATTGATCAATATAACTATTTAAAAACGGTTCGCGATGAGATTAAAGAAAAGGGTTCAAAAGAGTTAGCGACTCGTTTAGCAAAACTTCTTGAACGCGTCATTAAGCAAAATCGATTAACCATTTTATATGTAGGTGAACACTCTCGTCAACAAGAAGTGATGCAAGTATTAAGAACATTTGTAGATACAATGGAAGCAGGAGAAGTGTATGAAGCGAAGCCAATTATGATCAATCAGCCTGTTGATGAAGCCTTTATTGTAGCACAAGACGTCAATTATGTAGCTTTAGCTACAAATGTTAAAGATAAAGTGGCGTTTTCAGGAACACATAAAATTTTAGAAACGATATTACGTTTTGATTATTTATGGAATACGATTCGTGTAAGAGGCGGAGCTTATGGTGCAAGCTTTATCGATCGAATGAATGGTGATGTAGGATTCAGCTCATATCGCGATCCTAACATTGATAAAACGTATACTGCTTATGAAGGTGTTCCTGCGTTTATCGCATCACTAGAATTGAGTAATCAAGATTTATTGAAATCAATGATTGGAACGATGAGTTTGTTGGATCGTCCAATTTCAGCCTATCATAAAGGTGTCTTGCAGTTTAGTCGTTTTGTTACAGGCTATACCGCACAAGATACAACGCAATTAAAACAAGAAGTGCTGAACACCACTTTGGATCAATTACACGAACTAGCAAAAGATTTTGAAACGGTCATTGAACAAGGGACAAAAGTCGTTATTGGTAATAAAGGACAAATCGAAGATACTCAGGAATTATTTAGTGAAATAAAAGTATTAAATTAAATGCGAGGAGAAATGTTTTGAATCAAAACAAAGAGTCAGAATTTAGTTCATCTATGAATCGGTCGTCATGGATAGGATTGGATCCATCCAAATTTTTGATTTATGAACCGTATATTAATCGCAGTTACTTTTGTGGTAGTTATTCTTCAGCAGCTTTGATCGATTATTTAATGACTTGGATGTATAACAAGCACTTAGACTTCAATCAATTACTCAATGGGTTCAAATATACAAATGATCGTTCCTTTCTATACAAAGGAACGATTGTTTGGGATATTGTAAAAGGGCTAAGAAATGTACTTGGAGAAGATAGCCCCTATCGAGTTCGTTGGACATTGCATCCTCGTCCAGTCATACAGAAAGTTTTAAATCAAAAAGAATTGCCTCTTATTATTGGAACAATTGGTTTACTTAGTCATTATGGCAATCATTGGTTATTGGCCTATGCTTATCAAGCAGAAGATGAGCAAAAATATCAAGTATTGTGTTACGATAATCATGGTAAAAGTAGGGCAATAGTCAATGGCGATGAAATACTACTCGCAATTTGGCTTGAAAAGATAGAGACGCCTAAAGAAAGGGAGTTTATCCATGACAAAACAGTATGATTATGACATTATTTCAATCGGTGGCGGGAGTGGCGGTATAGCTACAATGAATCGCTCAGCCATGTACGGAGCCAAGGCAGCAGTTATTGAAGGCGGAATATTAGGAGGAACATGTGTTAATATCGGATGTGTTCCTAAAAAAATTACTTACTATGCTGCTGAAATTGTGCGTTCCATTAAGCAATTTTCAGCTGACTATGGATTAGATGCTTCGTTAAATGGTTTTGATTATGAAACTTTTAAGGCAAACCGCGAATCATATATTACTAGAAGTCGTAATTTTTATAAGCGTTCATTTGAAAATAATCATGTCGATTATATTCAAGGATTTGCAACGTTTAAAGACGAACATACAGTCATCGTAAACGGAAAAGAGATTACTTCAAAGTATATTTTAATTGCAACCGGTGCACGTTCATTTATGCCAAACATTCCAGGGATTGAATTAGCTGAGAATTCAAAAGACTTTTTTGGTTGGGACCGACTGCCTAAAAAATTAGCAATTGTTGGTGCAGGATATATTGCAGTAGAACTAGCTAGTTCATTGGCACACTTAGGCGTTGAAGTTCATTTGTTTGTTCGCTATGAAGCACCTTTAAGACACTTTGATCAAATGATTCAAGAGAACAATGTGAAAGCTTTAAAAGCAGAAGGTGTACAAATTCATACAGATTCCATATTGAAAGAAATTAAAGCAGCTGATCACAATGAAAAAGAGGCACATTTTGAAAATGGTTATGTCGATCATTTTGAAAATATCATTATTGCAGCTGGTTTAACACCGAATACCGATCAGTTAAATATTGAAGCAGTAGGGGTTGAATTAGATGATAAAGGATTCGTAAAAGTTGATGAGTATCAAGTGACTAATGTTCCAAGTATTTTAGCATTAGGGGATGTGACACCCGCTCCTAAATTAACGCCAGTGGCTATAAAAACAGGGCGAACATTAGCTGCACGATTATTTAATAATCAGCCACAAGCTAAAATGGACTTTTCAAAGATTCCAACAGTGATTTTTACACATCCATCGGTTGGGACAATTGGTTTGTCTGAAGAAGAAGCGATTGAAATGTATGGAAAAGATGAAGTGAAAACATACACTATTCAATTCCGTTCAATGTATACAGCTCTTGGTGATTCAGCAGAAAAATGTTCAATCAAGATGATAGTAAAAGGAAAAGAAGAATTAGTAATTGGTTTACATATTGTCGGCCAAGGTGCAGATGAGATGTTACAAGGATTTGCTGTTGCCATGACAATGGGAGCTACAAAAGCAGATTTTGATCGTACCGTTGCGATTCATCCAACAAACGCAGAAGAAGTTGTCACACTCCGTTAATTAAATGGCGAAAGAGGCTGGGACAAAAGGCCTTTAAAACCGTCCATTTTTTAGAAATTGGACGGTTTTTTATAAAAAAAGAAGACACCTTTGATATAATAGTAATAACAACAAAACTATTAGGAGGTGTCTTCTTTGTTTATTAATTTTAACACGAATCAAACAAATTTACCAATCAATTTAGCAACTTATTTAGAGGCTGATCACATCGTTTTTCACATTTATAATTTTGTTCATTCATTAGATTCTTCATATTTTGAAATGTTTAGGACAACTAATGGCCGTCCGGCCTACCATCCAAAAGCAATTTTGATGGCACTTCTTTACGCTTACAGCGAAGGCACTTTTAGTGGTCGTAAAATTGAAAAAATGATGAAAGAGAAT